>CANTEW010000100.1 GCA_947652925.1 uncultured Lachnospiraceae bacterium | reverse complement strand
ATCCCGGCCATCTGTATGACGAAGATCAGATAGGCGCGGTATCCTTCGCGGATACATTGGATGAGTTCCTGCACATGTTTGATCCCTCTTAGGGTGGGAGCGTCTGGAAAGCGGGCTTGTCGGTCTTCTTCCAGGGTCACTCCTTTTACTTCCAGGTAAGCTTTTTGGTCTGGAGTCTCTACATATATGTCAAAACGGGAGTTTCTGTAACGTTTTTCCATCTGGATATGGGCGTCTTTCGGGAACAGGCGGCCCTTTTTTAACCATTCGGCCACTACATGATTAGGGATCTGGGAATCTATGTTTACGAGCATCTCTCCTTTTTCTACGCAGATCAGGTCATAACGGGTCTTGCGGTCAGGGTTGCTGCTCTCCTGCAGGTGGACGGGGACGCCGGGTCTTAAGAGTTCCCGGCACCGTCCGGTATTTTTTACATGGCAGGGCAGGATCTTGCCGTCTATGTCCACATTGGCTATGAAACGGTTGGGCCTGTCCAGGAATATGCCCTGTACAACATTGTCATATTTCATCGCGTTCTCCTTATTCCTTATGTAGGCATGTGTTTTGGACGATAGTTGATAATGTAGATATATTTATAATAGGAGGTGGTCTTATCAGTCCTTTATTATCATTTAGTCAGCAGATGTTTTACCGTCCCGTGCAGGTCCCGGCGGCTGATGTTCCAAAAGACACGGCGCCGGCGTCTCTGACAGGAGAGCTGCATGGAAAAGAAAATGCAGAGAACGAGAGTGGGCAGAGAGTCTCCGGGCGGCGGGATTTTGACTCCTATGAGTGTCAGACATGCAAAAACCGCAAATATAAAGACGGTTCAGATGATCCGGGGGTCTCTTTTAAGACACCCACCCGTATCAGCCCTGAAAATGCTGCCAGTGCGATCCGTTCCCATGAATATGAGCATGTCTCCCATGCCCGGGCCAAAGCGCAGCGGGAAGACCAGAAGATCTTATCCCAATCTGTCACATATCATACAGATGTATGTCCTGAGTGCGGACGTGTCTATATGTCGGGCGGGACGACCCGGACGGTCTTTGCATCCTCCCAGGATCCTTATGGCCAGGAGCAGGAGAGAAAAGGAGCTTATCTGGATATGATCGCCTAGATAAGGGTACGATCGAAAAAACAAAGTGGGGATCTTCCACTTTGTTTTTTTGCCTTATTGCTGGGCTTTTGTCATTGCTATCTTGTCGAAGGATCCGACGATCCCTTCTTTAGCGTATTCTTTTTTCTCCGTTTGCCCGGTCATTGTCTTTCGGTTCCCCTCTTGACGATCGTATGATACTCTAGAGCGTGTCTGAAAAATGCTTTATGTCAACCGTGCGTCACAATTTGTGGGAGATCTGTCCCGAATGAAGGCGGCGTAGCGGGCTACGGCAACTGAATACGGGCCAAATATACCACAAAGTGGGGCGTGCGGGTGGCGTGAATGATTTTTCAGACACGCTCTAGGATACTCAGATTTTTTCCCCTCCATATTAGATCAGATACACGTTTTGTCATGAAAAACGAAAAAAGCCCGTACTTTCGGGCTTTTTAGAAATGGAGACGGTGGGACTTGAACCCATGACCTTCTGACTGCCAGTCAGACGCTCTCCCAACTGAGCTACGCCCCCACAAATCTATTACCTATTTTATACAATATCCTGAAAAAAAGCAAGAGGAAAATGCATATTTTTTGGATCTTTCTCCTTTTTTGTTTGTTGTTTGACATAAATCCTGATTGATGTTAGAGTATAAGAAACAGTTATATGGAGGCAATTTTATCATGGGATTTGTGATGGATCTGCATACGCATACATTGGTGAGCGGTCATGCATATAATACAATGCGGGAGATGGCGCGGGCGGCGGCTGATAAGGGGCTTGAGGTCTTAGGGATCACGGAGCATGCGCCGGAGATGCCGGGGACCTGCCAGCATTTTTATTTTCATAA
Source organism: uncultured Lachnospiraceae bacterium (assembly GCA_947652925.1). Taxonomy (GTDB): domain Bacteria; phylum Bacillota; class Clostridia; order Lachnospirales; family Lachnospiraceae; genus MGBC164599. The sequence goes on along the minus strand of CANTEW010000100.1, from coordinate 615 downwards.
TCTGAAGATCGTGGAACGGTCTATGTATGGTGTGGAACTGCTCCTGGGTGCAGAGGTAAATATCCTGGACTATGAGGGGCATGTGGATCTGGATGACCGGGAGATGGCGGCTCTGGATCTTGTGATCGCCAGTCTGCACAGACCCTGTATCCGGCCCGGGAGTGTGGAGGAGAATACGCGGGCCTATCTGAAAGCCATGGAGGATCCATATATCAATATCATCGGCCATCCGGATGACGGGAGGTATCCAGTGGATCATAAGGCTCTGGTGGAAGGGGCGAAAAGGCACGGTGTGGTGCTGGAATTGAACAACCATTCGCTGGATCCGAAATGCATGCGTGCCGATGCGGAGGAAAATGACAGGGAGATCCTCAAGTGGTGTATGGAGTATGGGCAGCCGATCGTGGTGGACAGCGATGCGCATGTGGATACCCTTGTGGGGGAATTTAGCCATGCAAAGAGATTATTGGAGGAGATGTCTTTTCCGGAAGAGCTGGTCTTGAACCGGAGCAGAGAAGCTATCTGTCCTTATATCAATAAATATAAAGTATGACAGGGTGGGGATAAAAAGGAGAAGTTTATGGGCAAGAAACTCAGCACAGAGGCAGAGAGGTC
>CANTEW010000099.1 GCA_947652925.1 uncultured Lachnospiraceae bacterium | reverse complement strand
TGGGTCGATCTGTATACCAGATGGCTCGATACCTCTTGCTGAAAAACGTCGGAGTGGACTATAAACCATCGATCACTCCATCTGATGACTTGCCTTCTGGATATATACTGCCTTTTTGTAATGCCTCTGCAACAATAGCACTGTTATTGCTCCTGCGCATTGCTAGATCAGGATCATCACTCAGCTGTGCATCAAATCCTAAGCACCAGCATAAGCAAACGCTGCATTTCCCGGCATCTGGGATGCGGAAAGTGTCGGACGCATGAGCTTGGCGAAACGTCGTCAGCTCTGTTGTCCTTTTTGACTGTCTATGATACTTTCTCCTCATTATATTAGGCTGTTCCCGTAACTACCCTAGATCACCGAAGGAGATATTCGTATTCTTATGTAAGACTATAACAAAACCTCCTTCCTTTCATAATGTACGTCCAAAGCCTTGTATACTGCTATCGATCTGATCTTCTGTCTATACAGCATCCGTCACTCCGGTTTAATGGATCCACGAAACTATACAGCCATTTGATCAAGAATCTGCTCCCTATAAAAATAAAGATGAGCATCTACTCCCCTTCATATATATAATGGAAACTATAGAGTACCAATGCCCGATATGTACATTAACATGGCTATTCTTGGATGATTACAGATGTTAACTAGGATATCCCTCATCCTTCCTCTCCATAGATTGGGACTTTTATCCACAGAAGGCCTTATGAGAAACACCCATTACTAGTATAATATCCGTTGACTAAAATTTTGTCAAGTATATATTTGAATATTTCGGGACCTTAGGACATGCTTATAAAATGTTGTCATGCTTACTATATGTAGATACAAAGAAAAAAAATGCAAACAGCTGGCCCTTCAAAAACATTTTTATCCATACATAAGAAAATCTTACATATCTTACTATATCATAGTATGGCATCTTTAACAATGACAGTAAACGCGGAAACGATCAACATGATCCTTAAAGCTGTGTGAAGATCTTAAGTTAGTAGGGGGATAAGGTGCAAATGTTAAACTTTCCTCTATGGGCAGCTTTTCATCCCACCATTTTGTGACATCCACTCTAAACAGTGTTTTTATAGCTATCCCATTCCGTGTATAAAAATGTGTAAAAAAACGGGGCAAGATCTGACATCTGCCCCGCTCCTATCTACACGATCTTAATGTTCCCTTCAAGGTTTTTTATCGAGTGTTCTTTCGCTTCTTCTGTAGCTTCTGCATAGATATTCATAGTCGTTACGATGTTCGCATGTCCCATGATCTCCTGTATAGCTTTCAGGTTGGTCTCATGTTCGCAAAAACGTGAAGCAAAGGTATGCCGAATATTGTGCATGGAAAATGGACGTATCAGATCCGGCTCCCTATCCTCCCTGCCGGCCTTTTCTTCCTCCTCTTCATTGTAGCATTGGCAGATGCTCTTGATCAGTTTATTAATGTGGCTCCTGGAAAAGGGAGTGCCGTTGGAGGTCAGAAAACAAAAATCCGTATATCCGTCTATGACTGGCTGCTTTATCCCATTGATATATTGCTCCTGCCGCACCTGTAACAACGCCTGACGGACGGCAGATAACATAGGGATCTTTCTTTTTCCGGCTTCGGTCTTAGGTTCACTGATATGATAAGCATACTTATGGTCACTGGTGTATCCCACAATGGAATGGTTGATCGAGATCACATTTTTTTCAAAATCGCAGTCTTCCCATCGCAGCCCCAGGATCTCCCCACATCTGCCTCCTGTGCCAAAGAATACAGTGAACATGGGCAGCCAATGGGCGTATATCTTTGAACCTTTCACGTATTCAATAAAAGCAGACTGCTCCTGCAATGTCAGGGAATGTCTTTTTGACTTTTCTTTATAATATTTCTTTTTGATATCCGAGAACACACCGCTGCATGGATTTTTCCGGAGGATCTCGTCTTTGACTGCCATCTCAAAGATATTGTTCAGAAGATGGTATATGTGCCGCAGATAACGCTCTTTGTAACATTTTTCCTCTGCCCGTACCCTGAAGAAATCATATAGGTCACTATACTTTATCTTCGAGAGTTTCTTCTGCCCCAGTCCATCTTTTATGTGTGTTTCATAGACAGATATATAAGAAGCTTTCGAAGTAGGCCTTAGGTCCGTACGGATGCTCAGCCATCTATCATACATATCATTTAAGAGCAGAGAATTAGCGATCGAAGTATTGATCCCATATGCTGCGTCCCTCTGTATCTGACTCTCTTTCTCCCTTAACTCACTCAATGTCAGAGCGTATACTGTCTTTTCTTTGCCATTGACTGTCCAGCGGTACATATACCGCCCGTCTTTCCTCTGGCTCTCTCCTGTCCTTAAATTCCTGCCCTTGTTGTCTTTTCTCTTCCCTGCCATATTAGGCCCTCCTTATCTTACGTGATGCGGCAAAGGAACACTGCCTGACTTTTCCCTCCCGTTTCTCCGCATTTCTCCCTCCAGAGCAGATTTTTCTTGAGAGAGACGCCCCAACGTTCGATCACAAAACCCAACAAAATGCTATATTAAAGATAGAAAATGATAACCATCTGTTAGATGGGTATCTTACAGCATGATACTTCCTGTCTCATAAGCATACCATATCCTTGGATTTTCGACAATATTCCCTTCAATCCGTGTAAAATCCGTGTAGATGATTTGCTGTCCCACATTAACTGTTTATAATAATATCCTTTTTCCTATAAAATATACAGATCGACCCAATTTGTCAATAAGAGAACCAATATGACACAGGATATGGT
>CANTEW010000098.1 GCA_947652925.1 uncultured Lachnospiraceae bacterium | reverse complement strand
GATAATCCATCATTTTGCTTGACTATTCGTTGATATAGAGCATATATAAATATACAATTCACAGGGATGGTTTCGTAGTATATAAATGCCGGTATTACCGAGGTTCCCAAGCGTCGGGGGCGCGGCTGGGTACAAATATCAGAGCGGGTGTGTGGGTGGTGTCACGTACAGCATGGATGCAGGAGGCGGTCTGTCCCTAAAATGGTCAGATCCGGCTGATATCCTTTTAGGTGATAAGGCCATCTCAGAGTGGAAGGGCACCATAGTCGTGTGCAAAGAGGGCTCAGCCCCAAAGAGTGTGGATGATGGGACCATCATATGCGACAGCACGGTGAGGGATCAATATAAGGAGACAGGCCTGGCCGTAGGTGTTGGTGGCCCTGGATACTATTATGGGGTATTCCCATACACAAAAGACTATGTTGTGAACGTTGATGGGGCTAACACCGTATATGTGCTGAGCGAAGGGTACGATGCCGCCCTGGAGAACGCATCGTGGTCAGATATCGCCTATATCGCCGCTCAGGGGAAGGCAGCGGAGATATGGAGAGTCGGGGATGAAAAAGAGATCCAGTTATCAGGGATATACAATGGCGCTATACATGCGCAGATAGCGGGATTTGAGCACGACGACCTTGCGGGTGGTGGGAAAGCCGGGATATCGTTCGTGTCGAGAGAGATCGTCACTTATGCGCCACATAAGCCGAAGGCGAACTGGCTCGGGTCAAACATAAAAACGGATATATTCCCCGGTATAGAGGGCTCGTTGCCTGCTACCTTGCAGAGGAGCATCAAAAAGATATGTAAAGATAGGAGGGCGGATTGTAAGAGTCTCAAACCGTCTATCATGAGGGTTGAGGAGTACCTGTTCTGTCTTTCTACAGATGAAGCTGGGCTCGGGACTGGATATGTAGTGGCAGAAGGCGGAGGATACCCCCTCTTCACCCAAGGCAACGATAGCCGGATAAAAAAAGATATGAACGGGAACGGCTCCGATGGTTGGTGGACATGCACCATGGAAGGGAGGGGGGACACTGGAGCCTTGTACTGGTATTTTGTGGGGGCTGATGGGCGACGTTTGAGCGGTTCTAGCACGTCGGATAGGGGTGTCGTATTTGGATTCTGCATTTAAGAAAGAGGCGAAAAAATGGATAGATATCTGATTGTACTGCAGATGTCCTTTGCTGGCGTGATCGCCTGGCTGAGCAATAAACTGGGCATACTGTTCCCGATGCTGGGTGTGTTGTGTGTCCTTATGATCGTGGACTACATAACCGGGATGCTGGCCAGTAAGACGGAGGCTATCGACCATCCAGACGACCCCGCGTATGGATGGTGCAGCGCAAAAGGGGCAAAGGGCATATTAAAGAAAGTCGCGTATATGTGCGTGATAGCGGCTGCTATCGTATTGGACTACGTGATAGTCGTACTGGCCGCCCACCTGGGACTCGATGTGGGCAAGGGTGTGTTCTTTGCACTCCTGGCAACAGCATGGTATATACTCAATGAACTGCTCTCCATCACGGAGAATGCGGGCCGCATGGGAGCCAATGTACCGGGATGGCTGATCGGGTACATCGCGGCGTTGAAGAGTAAGATAGACGATGAAGGGGACAAGGACGCGGATGATCTCAAAGATTGATCCATGAGACAGGAGGTATATATATGGCATTGAAGGAACAAGTAGATAGATTTATCCACCAGCTATCAGTGCTGGCAGTGGCTGAATGCCAAAAGAGGAAGAAAGCCAACCGGAAATGGGTGATCCCATCTGTCTGCATCGCCCAGGCGGCCCTGGAGACTGGATGGGGGACGTCCCCCATGATGGTGAAAGCCAGCGCATATTTTGGCATCAAGGCTGGGACGGGCTGGAAAGGAAAGGTGTACAGCACCAAGACTCAAGAATGCTATAACGGGTGGGATCACACCACTATAACGGATCTGTTCCGGGCGTATGACAGCCTGGCAGACTCCGTAGCGGACTACTATGACCTGATAACGGGGCTGGACAGGTATGCCAACGCTTGCAATAAAACGGATGCCCGGACATGTATCCAAGCCATAAAGGACGGGGGATATGCGACCAGTCCGACGTATGTGGCCAATATCATGTCCATCATCGACCAGTACGGACTCACACGATATGATACGACTCAGGAGGGAGGCAATACCATGACGAAGATTGAGAAGGCTGTCCAGCAGATGGAAGCCTGGGCGAACGACCCAAGACACGGCTATGACCAGATATACCGCTGGGGAGAGAAGGGGGACTACGACTGTTCCAGCGCGGTCATCCAGGCCTGCCAGAACGCTGGGATCCCGGTCAAGACTGGCGGGGCTACATATACAGGTAACATGTACAGCGTGTTCCTGAAAAATGGATTTAAGGATGTGACTGCATCCGTCAACCTGGCGACGGGGGCTGGTTTGCAGCGCGGCGACGTCTTGCTCAACCACGTCCATCATGTGGCGATGTACTGCGGCAATGGCAAAGAGGTGGAGGCGTCCATCAATGAGAAAGGCACGGCCACAGGCGGCAGGCCGGGCGACCAGACAGGAAAAGAGTTCCTGATAAGGCCATACAGAAACTATCCGTGGAACGTAGTATTGCGGCACAAAGAGGCAGGCACATCGAATGGAGGAGATTACGTGTTTGGAGTAAAGACAGTCAAAAAGGGGGAGAATGGCAACCACGTCCTGCTGGTGCAGGAAATCTTGAGGGCCAGAGGTTTCAAAGGCAAAGACGGGAAAGCGCTGAAGCTGGACAAGGACTGTGGGGCAAATGTTGTACATGCTATCAAACAGTACCAGAAAGCCAGGGAAAAGGCAGAGCCGGGTATCGTTGGTGCGGTGGATGGTATCGCAGGGCCGAAGACTCTGCGGGATATGATCGCATTATAAAATCCCTCTGGCATCAATCCAGGGGATATGTTATAATATCTATTGTCGGGGAGCGGTGGCAAGCCCGCCCTCCCTTGTTCGGTAGTGTAAAAAAGTTTGTGTCTTTGGTAAAAAATGGCTCCTTTTTGGTAAGG
>CANTEW010000097.1 GCA_947652925.1 uncultured Lachnospiraceae bacterium | reverse complement strand
TTTCGTCACTCTGCAAGGCGGAGGAATGAGGCGTAGCGGTGGCTACGGCGATTGACAACAACGCGGCAGATGGCAAAATAGGCGGTACAATTGATACAGAAGTCAACTTGTTGATACACTGGTATGGTCCACGACCGTTCAGATCTTTGTGTGTACTTTTCTGCGAGAAAAGTACCAAAAGCGCCGGGGGATCACGGATCTCACCCGGACCCCTTAAAACGCTTTATCTAAACGGCAGATGTCCTGATCATTGGCAGATCTGTATTCCGGCGTCCCTTTTGGACACAGCGTTGGCGGGCGTATCTTACATTCTGGGAAATGCGATCGTCACAGTTGTTCCTTTGTCTACTGTACTTTCCATACGGATCTGGGCGTGATGATACATGGCGCTGTGCTTTACGATGGCAAGCCCTAAACTCGTTCCCCCTACTTTCTTTGAATGGCTTTTATCCACCCTGTAAAAACGCTCAAATACTCTGTCCTGGTGGGCCGCCGGTATCCCGTACGATCACATTTACGCACTCCCTTGTCTGGTTGATGATGATATCCACCGTCCCGCCTTCTTTATTGTATTTTATCCCATTATCACAAAGATCATAGAGCATCTCGTCCAGGATCTTGCGCACGCCCATGATCTCTGCTTTTTCGCCGATCAGCTGGAGGACGACGCCTTTGCCAGCATATTGATAAAAAACGTGAGCATGAGCAATATGGCGGCGATCGCAAACGCAATATCAAATTGTCCTCGTTCTTTCGCGTACATATACAGGGCGACCGTCAGTGTGGCACCTGAACTTCCCGATCGCATGGCCTCCGACAGAGACAACAATTCATTTGCCATCCCCGCTGTGAAAAGGAGCGCGGCGCTCTCGCCCACCACCCGGCCGATGGATAAGATACATCCTGTCACGATCCCATCCATCACACTGGGAAGGACGACCGTGCGGATCATGTACCATTTTCCCGCGCCCAGCCCCAGCGCCCCTTCCCGGTATGCCATCGGGACGGTCTTCAGGCTCTCCTGCGTTGTGCGGATGATCGTGGGGAGCGTCATGACCGCCAGAGTCAGCGCCCCCGCCAGGAGGCTGGTCCCCAGGGAAAAAAACTGTACAAATAAGAGCATCCCCACCAGGCCATAGATGATCGACGGGATCCCGGAGAGGGTCTCTGTGGCCAGTTCGATCAGCCGGACGATCTTTTTATTTTTTGCGTATTCATTCAGATAGATCGCCGCTCCCACGCCCAGCGGCAGCGAGATGACAAGCGTCATAAGGATCATATAGAACGTATTTAAAATATTCGGCAGGATACCCACCGTTCCCGCGAGCAGGCTTGGTCTCGTGGAGACAAGGCCCCATGATATATGGGGGAGTCCCCGATACATGATATACCCGATCAACCCGACCAAGAGACAGCAGATGAGCCCTGCTGACAGAAACATGAGCAAATTCAATAGGAAGTCTTTGACCTTTCTTGTTCTCGATATGGTATCAGTCATTTCGCTCCCCCCTTTTTTACGATGATGTTCAGTATCAGGTTGATCGCCATGATAAACAGGAAGAGTACGAGGGCGATGGAAAACAACGTCTGCCTCTGCAGTCCCGAAGAGTAGGACATCTCACTGGCGACCGCGGTGGTCAGGAACCGGACGCTCCCGAAGAGCTTCGGCATATCCGCCACATTCCCCGCCACCATCACGACCGCCATCGCCTCCCCGATCGCCCGACCGACGCCTAAGACCACAGCCGTGACGATCCCGCTCTTTGCAGCCGGCAGGATGACCTTAAAGATCGTCTCCGTCTTTGTCGCGCCCAGCGCAAGGGAAGCCTCCTCATATTCCCTGGGCACGGCCCGGATCGCCGTCTCCGACACGGAGATCACCGACGGCAGTATCATGACCGCAAGGACGATGATCGCGGAAAATAGATTCGCCCCATCCGGAAGATGGAACAGTTCCCTCACACCTGGGACAATGATGATCATCCCGATCGATCCATAGACCACAGACGGGATCCCTGCCAGCAGATCCACCACATTCCTGACAAGACTGCCTGTTTTCTCCGGGGCCATCTTTGCAAGAAAAACGGCGCACAGAAGCCCCACCGGTACTCCCAGGATGACCGCGCCGCAGATCCCGTATACAGACGTCAGTATGAATGGCAGGATGCCAAAAGAAGGTTCAGCGGCTGTGGACGCCCAGACCCTGCCAAATAGGAAATCCTTTAGCCCAATCGTTTGGATCGCCGGGATACCGCTCATCAATAGAAAGACTGTGATCAGTATGACAAACAGTATCGTCAGCGATCCACATGCCAAAAATAACAGATCCATTGGCTTTTCCATATTATCATACCGCTTTTTGCGCACGTGTGCCCCAGAGGGTATGGGGAGGTATCCGGAGGGTGTTTCCAGCCACGCTGCTGTCTTTTTTATCTTTTCCATAAATATCCTCCGCTCCTAGTACTCCATCCGGCCAGAAATCATAGTTTGACTCCGTCTGCTCCGCACCATTGCGTTGTTAAAATTTCTAACCGATGCCACCGCATCGCCGTCAAAATTTTGCCTAGCACTGGTGCAGACCAGTCAAAGTCAAACTACAATTTCTGACTGGATGGAGTCTAGAGTGTGTCTTAAAAATGCTTTATGACAACTGTGCGCCACAATTTGTGAAAGATCTATCCCAAATGAGGGCGGCGTAGCGGGCTACGGCAACCGAAAGCGGGAAAGATCTCCGCAAAGTGGGGCGTACAGGTGGCGTGAATGATTTTTAAGACACGCTCGATCGTTTGATCGGCACTGCCCCTGCCTCTGTGATGAGATCATCTGCCTGCGGGTTTGTGGCATAGTCAAAAAAATCCTGCGCCGCTTTGGAGAGCGGGGCGTCTTTTTTTGTCACGAGCACAAAGTTTCTCTGGACTTTGTAATCCCCGTTCTGGATATTTTCTATGGTCGGATCCACACCTTCCACGCTGACCATCTTCACCGTATCATTGACAGAGACGATGGATGCGTAGCCGACCGCATTTGGATCGCTGGATACCGTCTGCACCACATCTCCCGTGGACGTCAATCCCTGCGAATACTGACAGTTATCTTTTGTGCCGGTCACCTCCTCAAAACCGTCCCTCGTGCCGGAGGCCGCCTCACGTCCGATGCACACGATCGGCGCATCGCTGCCCCCAACGTCTTTCCAGTTGGTGATCTTGCCTGTATAGATACTACGAAACCATCCCTGTGAATGGTATATTTATATATGCTCTATATCAACGA
>CANTEW010000096.1 GCA_947652925.1 uncultured Lachnospiraceae bacterium | reverse complement strand
TCCGGTCCGTGCTGAACATGTGCCACTGGCACATAGCACCGTTGATCGCCGTAGCTGCCGTTACGCCTCATTCCTCCGCCTTGCAGAGTGACAAAATATCTGGCACATTTTATCATAGGAGCAGATCTGTCACTACACTATGCTATAGTTCATTGACTTTGGAGTGGCATTTCATGTTCATTCTTTATTATGTGTTTTTTTAAATATAACATAAGAGATGACGGGATCTAAGGGAATATTATGCTCAGTTTTGTGACATTTCCCGCTCTCTTTTGCGTTTCATCAGATCTTCTTTGAAAATATAAGAGCGGACGGCAGATTCTTTATGGTCTGTCATATTGACGAAACGGCATCCATAACCCATCATGCTCCCAGGTGTATAATTTCCTCCATCATATGGCTGCTTGCGGAGTACTTCACATTCCAGGCGCAGGGGTTCAGGTGTCCGTCTGAATACGAAGGAAAATCTTTCACCCTCTTCAAAAAGGACTTCGGAAATAAAGAAAATACCCCCGGCGCTGATGTCTTGGAGCATTGCATTGATATTCATCTTTTCTCCGGTCTTACTATCGGCGGCTTGGATGGTGATGGACATGACCAAATGTATCTTCAGATCATTCCTGCGCTGGAGGGAACTCTCCTCCGGTCCCAGGATGCACTGGGCTGTCAGACGGCCTAGCCGCTCTTTATAGCCTTCTAATCTGCATTTGTAAGAGATCAGACCTTTCTGTTCATCATAGAAGATGGCTGTCACATCCTCCCAGGTGCCGTTTTGGATCTCTTCGGGAAATACGAATCGTATCGCTCCATCGGTCATCTCCACGCCCACATCGCAGATGTGGTTTTTTTCTAGATCATATATGCTCGCTTTTCTCCATTTGTTGATCTGGGGCATAGGCAGAACCTCCTTTTTGGGCTTGAGAGTATCATAGTGTGTCTATAGCATCAATGTGTGCCCGGGGGCAAGAGGGAGAGGGGATATCTTTCCATACAGATACGGCGGTATTTATCGTAATCCCACAGACTCAGTAACATACCGTCATCATGGACATACCAGGGATGGTGCTGTTCAGGGACTACGATCTTGTATCCCTGCATGCGGAATTCGAAACTCTGGGATACATCATAAAAATCCCATCCATCCAGGAAGTCTGTCCGCCATGGCAGATCGTAGGCTGTGGCCATCAGGAGGCCGTCAATACAATCTACAGTGCTGAGTCCATGGCTTAAGTCGTAACGATAGGCTTGACGGTCATAGGGGGGCATGTCTCTGTGGTATATGTTTCCGATACGTTTATCGCTCCACATCATATAGTCGGATGGAAAGACAGAGCTTCCCACCATCCCGATCATCCCGATACGGGGTGTGGACTGGAAGATCTGCACCAGGCTGTCCAGGAAATATGGATATATGATAAAAACATCTTGATGCATGTAGATCTTGTATCTGGCATCGCTTTCTTCCATAGCGGCCTGGTAGCCTTCAGTCATGGAAGGCGCGTCTACGATGGTCAGAAGGTCTGTGGAAAAACCATCCGGGACATGCAGCTGCTGGAGATATAACAGACATTCTTTCAGATAAAGTTCCTGGTTATAGCAGATGATGAAACAGATCTTTTTGTCGTCTAATGGCATCATGGTGTGGCCTCCTGTCCAAAGGGTCCGTCACAGGTATTTTAGAGCCTGTTCATATACATATCCGGGGTTGGCGAATATCTCGCATTCGGTGATCTTGCGGAGGGCGCAGATGGATATCTGGTCTCCCCCAAGTGCAGCAGCCACTTCTTCCAGAGCCTGCTTTGGCATGTGCAGATCTATCCTGCGCAGTAAGAAAGTGATATATATGTATTTATGGATCAAGTCTCTAAAAGAAAACACATTCTTCAGAAAGATTGGCTCGGCTCCGGGGAGCATCGCTTCAGCGGCTACGATCTCACAGATGATACTTAATCTGCGCATATCTGCATCCAATTCGTGGAGATAGTACACATCTATGGGAAAACAGGCAAAGATCTGCGGTATATAGGAGAGATCCTGATGCTGGATCATCTGTTCTGCCAAATGGATCGCCTGTTCTTTTTGCTGAAAGGATCGTGTCCGTATTGCTGCTAATGTGTTAAAAAGGGAAGATGTTTCATCATTTTGTTTGTGCATGATTGATGTCTCCATGTTCTGTTTGTCGGTGTGGGTGACCAGAGCGGTATCGATCCATTTTGTGTCAGTACTGTGACGATTGTTTTTGTTACATCTTTCAAAGTATGGATATCACGCTTGATATTCTTTTCAGATATTTTTATATCTGATCGCAGATCATCCGATCTATTTAATATTCAGAGTGGACATTTCTCTGCTCTCTTTCGCCATGGCGCATATCTCTGTTCTCAGGTCTATTGAATCTTCCGGACGAGTGTGTTATATTTATAGCTCATAGTAGCATATCAGCATATATTTTTCAAGGTATTTGATGTTGTTGTATCTAAGATGGATCTATCATCATGTCGGTGGAAGGAGTGACCGGCAGGGCCATCCGGATCTGTATGGTGTGATGGGAAAAATGTCCGTTTAGAGAGATCATATTATTTGTGATCGATGATCATTTGGAGGATATTGTATATGGAAGAAAAAAGTGCGAAGACGATCGCTCTGGTCATGATCGTCAAAGATGAGCAGCGCTGTCTGAAGCGTTGTCTGGACAGTGTACAAGGTATTGTGGACCGGATGATCGTTGTAGATACAGGGTCAAAAGATGATACACAAAAGATCGCCCGCGCGTCAGGGGCGGATGTCTATCCGTATACGTGGAAAGATGATTTTGCAGCTGCCAGGAATCATGCGCTGTCTCTGTCAGACGCAGACTGGAATCTGGTCCTGGATGCAGATGAATATATAGCAGAAGGGGACCGTCAAGATATCCTTTCGTTTCTGGGAGATGGTCCTTGTCTGGGGGATGTGTATATATATAATGCCTACCGGGAAAATGGGGAAGATTCCTGCAGCAGATTCCGGACGAGCCGTATCTTGCCAAAAGGGGTGGGATACAAGGGAAAGATACATGAACAGGTAGACAGCAGACTGCCTTCAGTCCTTCTGCCCGTCAGGGTAGAGCATGATGGATATCTGCATACAGGGGAAAAGGAAAAGAGGAATCTTCCTTATCTGCTCCGTGGATTGGAGAAACAGCCGGATGATCCTTATCTGCTCTATAAGATAGCAGGTTCTTACCAGACGCTGGGAGAGGAGGAGAAAGCGCTGGGGTTCTTCCGCGCTTTTTATAAAGAAGTCCGTTTGCAGGCTGTCTACAGACCTAAAGGTGTGGTGGGGTTTTTATACAGTCTTTTGGCCGATAAGAGATTTGATGAGATCTTAGAGATATTGGGACAGGAAGAAAAACATCTGGAAGATCATGCATCTTTTCATTTTTTCTGTGGTGTTTTTTACATGCAGTTGATCTTGTCAGATACAGTCCGATATATAAAATATCTGCCAGAGATCGAACGGGCTTATCTGCGCTGCCTGGAGATCGGAGAGAGCGTACAGGATGAAGAGGATATAGGTGCAGGGTCTTATAAAGCGGCATATAATCTGGGGACTTGGTATGAAGTGAACGGTGATATGGACAAGGCGAAAATATATTACCAGCAGGCAGCGCGACAGGGATATGGGAAAGCTCAGGACAGGCTTGGACTTATGGATAGATGAGCGAAAAAAGGCCAGATGGAAGGGATCTATCATTTGGCCTTTAATGAACTTTACAATGTATCTTCAAACAGATCTTTTAGATGCATGGACACATTGGGAGAGGCTGTAAATTTTTCTGTGTCTATGGAGGAAAAATCCTTCTGGTAGAATCCA
>CANTEW010000095.1 GCA_947652925.1 uncultured Lachnospiraceae bacterium | reverse complement strand
GGATGGACAGATCACAGATGATCCCGGCGGGGTCTCAGATGAGGAATACAGGGAGATGGAGCGGCGTGCGCATTCGCGCAGGGAATTGCTGAAAAATGAGAAGAAGCCATCCATGTCCTACAAAACAGCCTGTGGCCTTTCCTTAAAAAATCTGGTCACAAAAAAGGGACGCACCATTTTGACAGCTTTTGCCGGTTGTACCGGAATACTCGGCATCGCCCTGATCATAGCGGTCTCACAGGGGACGACCGATCATATCGACTCCATCCAGGAAGAAGCCTTGTCGTCTTTCCCGCTTTCCATTCAGGAAACGACGGCCAATATTGGATCGCTGATGGATACGTTTACAGGCGCTATCAGCGACGATATCGACCATGAAAAGGACACCGCTTATAAAAAAGGCGCCGTCTATGATATGCTGACAGCTATGAACGATCTGGAAACCAGGGAAAATGACCTGGGATCCACAAGTTCTGTTATGGGAGGCGGGATGGCGCTGCCGTCGACCACATTGTGGCAGGAAATGCTGCCAGGGAAAGACGGTGCGCCGGTCAACGACGTTTTAAAGAAGCAGTATGACGTTGTATACGGTGACTGGCCCGCCGCATACAACGAGGTCGTGCTGGTCTTGGATAAAACAATGAGCTGGATGATATGTCGCTTTATGCGCTGGGCCTGGGATCAAAAGACTATATAGACAAGATCATGGAGGCGGCGATAGACGGTACGGGATTAGAAGAGGAAGACGCCAAGTGGTCTTACGAAGAGATCTGTGATTCGGAATATAAGGTGATCTTAAATCCGGACTGCTTCCACTATGATGAAGAAACAGGTCTATACATGGATCTGAGGGAAACAGACGCAGGATTAAAATACCTCTATGACAATGGAGTAGACTTAAAGGTAACTGGGATCATCCGCCCAAATGAAGACGCACAGGTATCCATGTTGTCCGGCTCTATCGCTTATACGAAGGGGCTGACCGAGTATGTGATAGAACATGCGAAAGAGTCCGATGCAGTGAAAGCGCAGCTTGACAGCAAGGACACGGATATCCTGACAGGACTCCCGTTCACAGCGAACACAAAAGACCTGACGGAAGAAGAAAAGGCAGAGGGACTCCGCAGCCATCTTTCCGGTTTAAATGAGGCGGGGAAGGCAGAAGCTTATGTGAAGATGAAAAGCATCCCCTCCGAACAGGAACTGGCCCATATGACGGAGCAGGCCATGGCGGGATATTCAGAAGCAGACAAGAAAGCGGCGCTGTCGCAGGCGATCATGGAACAGATGGGAATGGACGAGGACAGTATCGGAAGCTATATCGAAGACATGGACAGTGATGAAACAGACCGCTTATTCCAGGAAGCGATGACAGAGCAGGTAAAAGCCCAATATGCACAGCAGGCGGCACAGCAGATGGGCAGCATGGGGCAAGGGGGACTGGCTGCAGCGTTAGAACAGGAAATGAAAAGCTGTCCGGATGCAGAGTGCGCCGTCTATTATGACGGGATCCTTACATTTTCTGAGTCTGACTATGAGGATGATCTGGCTATGTTTGGCTATGTGGATCTGGATTCGCCCACAGCGATCAATATCTATGCCTCATCCTTTGAAAATAAAGGCAGGATCGAAGAGGCCATTGAGGGATACAACGAAGACAGGGATGAGATGGAACAGATCACGTACAATGATCTGGTGGGCGTTATGATGTCGTCTGTTACTTCCATAATTGATATCATCACCTGGGTCTTACTGGCGTTTGTGGCGATCTCCCTTGTGGTGTCTTCTATCATGATCGGCGTCATCACGCTGATCTCCGTGCAGGAGAGGACGAAGGAGATCGGGATCTTGCGGGCCATCGGGGCTTCTAGGCATGATGTGTCCAGTATATTTAATGCAGAGACTATGTTGATCGGGCTTGCTTCCGGCCTGCTGGGGGTAGGGATCACTTATCTGTTATGTATCCCGATAAACCATGTGCTGCACAGCCTGACAGGTGTGGGATCCCTGAACGCCGTACTGCCGCCTCTAGCTGCGGTCTGTTTGATCCTGTTGAGTATCGCCCTGTCTGTGATCGCAGGGCTTGCGCCGGCCAAGAGCGCAGCGAAAAAAGATCCGGTCATCGCGCTGCGGTCAGAGTAAATGGCGGGTGTGTCTGGTCAATGCGGTCGCCAGTGAGGCATGATACTTTGATCCTCCAGATGTATTTCTGTGTAGAAAGATCTGTTCGTATATGATATGATAAAAAAAGCAAACGGATAGGATCAAAGTATTTGGAGGGGTATGCATGTTGGAGACTTGCAAGGTACTGGATAGGGATCAGATCAAGATGTTAGCGATCGTGACCATGACATTTAATCATATAGCCCATGTCCTCATGGAGCCGGGGAGTGTTCTGTATGAAGTTTTTGTGGATATTGGGTATTTTACAGCTGTGACAATGTGTTTTTTTCTTGTAGAGGGATACAGATATACACATTCGAAGAAAGGATATGCCAAAAGACTTCTGATCTTTGCACTCATATCTGAGATCCCTTTTGTCTTGGCGGTGGGGTATTTCCAGCTGAATGTGCTTTTTACCCTTTTGATATGTTTTCTCATCTTATGTGTGATGGACAGCCAGATCCAAAAGTGGAAAAAAGACCTGCTCATATGGGGGATGGTCCTGTTCACGGTGTTCTGTGATTGGGCAGTCTTATTGGCGGTGACGGCGATCCTCTTTAAAAAAAGCGAGGAAACGCCCCGCGGCCGCGTTATTACATACTGTGTAGTAGTCGTGTTGTTTTGGATCATGAACATTCCGGGATATGCCCCTTCTGATGCGGCTGCTCCTTTTCTCTCAGGCTATGCGGTCCTGCATGCATTTTATGCCTCATTGGGGCTGATCGCTTCGGCTGTTGTGACTTTGCTCCTTTATAATGGAAAAAAGTCGGAAAAATATGTGAAGTTTAACAAATGGTTTTTCTATATCTATTATCCTGCCCATCTTATGCTTTTGTGGACGATCAGCCTGGTTGTGTAGTCCTGCCTATAGGAGATAGTCACATGATGGTGGATGTTGGAAGGGGCGTGGAGCCCACCTGGCCCGGAGGGTCATATCCTGACATATCAGACAATAGACAGGGAGGACTATAGGGGATATTAGAATTGTGGGGATCATTGTGCCAAATAATATAAGCGGTATTCGATTTTGCTGTGTCCTAAGATCTTTTGCGCAACCTTTTCTTTCGCACCCTTTTCATAGCACCTTGTAGCGAACGTATGGCGCATACAATGAGGGGTAACCGTCCTTACCTGGCTGTTTCCCCAACTTGTGGGGGAAAATGAAAAAGATACTTGAAACAATGCGCTGGATATGCTATATTAGACGTAGAAAAGGGGAAGCCGTCACTACTGCGAATAGTGGCGGCTATTTTTTGTCTTTGAATATCTGGTAAACCAGACCTATAAGACCAACAATGAATGTACCGATCTGGATCAAGGTCGAAACCAGATAAGGACAAAACTCAAAAATATATTCAGCTTTGCTTGCCGAAAGAAGGCATCTTTCTAAAATGGCTTTTTCGGGATGTCCACAGGAATAGCGAGCATCGGATTGTGTCAGCCGCGATCCGAATTGTAAAGTCTTTTAAGAAAGAGATAGAAGGACGCTCCTTGATATGTTATAATGCTTGTGTTGTCTAACCTACACCCGGCAACGGGAGGAGGTGTTTGCATGGAGTTATTCTTCACATTTCTTGTGACTGTCGCAGCAGGTGTGGTTTGCCACCTCATCAGCAAATGGCTAGACAGGCACGACAAAGGCAACAAATAGCCTAGTGGGTGCTTTGCCACTATAAAAAGAAAAGAAGAATCCCTCGACTGTACGCCATTACGGTCGGGGGATTCGTTCTTTGCCTGCATGGATTTCTCCACATTTCTTTGCCTAACGGCATTATAGCATATGCAGATTTTAATTTCAAGATACATTTCTTTTACACAAAATAAAAATTTTATCCTTATCTGGCATCAGTCAAGTCCTGATATGTAATATACATTGTTATCACCCTCCTTTCTTCCGTCCGGAGGGCTTTTAAACCCTCCGTAAGAGGGCGAGCCGCCATGGCTCCATGGTTTCCCATATCGGCAATATACCACAATTTCCCCTATCAGGCAACTGCTTTTTCGGGGTATGTTCATTTAGTCTTACCCCAGCTTTCCCGAATGGTTCGTTTGGTCTACAACGGTCTTTCTTGCCAAAAAGTACTGCCCTAGTGTAGCGACAAGTTGACTTCTGTAATAAAGCGTGCCGGATATTTTGTCACT
>CANTEW010000094.1 GCA_947652925.1 uncultured Lachnospiraceae bacterium | reverse complement strand
TGAAGATAAGATATAACAGTTATTAAATGCTATAAAAAGTGTCTTATCAGAATTCATGTTTGTAGGGAAGAATAACCGATACGCGCCCTTTCATCTGTCATGATCTCCTTAAATGCGAAGTCTACTTTTGGCCTCATCAAAAGATCATCCATTAACCCATCCCCACGATCTTCATCTCCCATTTCATTTAATGGGATATCTACCCTGGCCTTAATCTGATCGTGGTGTAGTGATGGTATAAAACAAAAACAAAGCACCGCAAACTCGATATGTTTTGGGTATATCTATGGTATGGCTGGTAAACTTACTATGTGTATCAGATCACACCCTACGACCTGGAAGGGACACCTTTCTAAAAAAGGATGCAGGAGCTGTCGCATCCCCCCGCGATAGCCCTGCATCCTCTTTTATATCATTTTATCCATACGCCTTTGGCGTTAAACTGATAAACCCTTCCATCGATCGTCCTGGTGGTGCTGCGCAGCATCGCGCCGGAACTGTCAAAATAATAGTACTTTCCTTTATATTTCAGCCAGCCCACGCGCATATCCCCATCCTTCTTGAGATAGTATCGATTTCCTCTCCAATTGAGCCAGCCTTTTTTCATCTGTCCATTCTTTTTCAGATAATACCAATCTCCGTTGGACTTTACCCATTCTTTCTTATACATGACACCGAGCCTGTTATTAGTATTCCCCAGGAAGTACCAGATCCCTTTCAATTGGATCCACCCTGTCTGCATGATGCCAGACGCATCCAGATAGTACCGCTCCCCGTTGACGGTCAGCCAGCCTTTCTTCGTCCGCATCTTTCCATTTTTGCTCAGGTAATACCATTTGCCCTTCTTATCCTGCCATCTCTCCTTTGCCATGACACCTTTGGCGTCAAAATAATATTTGGCTCCATCGATGCTCCGCCAGCCGGTCTTCATCACACCGTATTTATTAAAATAGTAACTCTTCCCGTCAATGGTCTTAAAGCCAGTGGCACGATAACCTGCACTGTCAAAATGATACGTCTTTCCGTTGATCGTCTTAAACCCATCTTTCACATATTGACCTGTACTGAGCTTATACTGATATCCCTTGCTGGTCTTGACCCATCCCTCGTCGTCATTGACCACTGGCCTGCCGCCGTAAGTCTTATAAGCAAAATCCAGGTCCACAGCCCCTCCGATCCCGTCGACTCTCCCAGTATCTGTCACCTGCCAGATATCTCTGGAGATACCAGGATCCGGATCCGATCTCCACTCCGCGATCCAGGCATCCACGCCCTGCAGCCCGGCCATATTCAGATATTTTTGTACCCAATATGTATTGCAATAGACCATAGGCTGATATCCGGCCGCACGCACCTCATCGGCAAATGCCTGCACGATACTGGTCCGCCTGGCCGTCGTCAGACTCTCCTGGGTCTTATCTTCTATATCGATCACCACCGGATATGTGATCTTATAGTCCTTTATGGCGTTGATCGTAGTCCGGGCATCTTTCTTCGCCTGGGTCACCGTTTTCGCCATACTGTAAAAATAGACCCCCACCGGGATCCCTACCCGGTTCGCTCCTGCCAGATTCCGGTCATAATATTTATCCATCCCGCTGCCATGTGCCACCCGGATAAATGCAAAATCTATCTGACCGCTCTCTTTTACTCTATCCCAGTTGATCAGACTCTGCCATTCAGACACGTCCATCCCCTTTGCTACAACGCCGGATACTGCTCTCCCCGCACTGTTGTAGAATTTCCCGTTTTTCTTTTCCCAGGCTTTGACTGCGGCCTGGGCTGGCTGCGCCGGAGACAGGATCCCTGCGGCGAGCATCGTTCCTGCCAGACAGGCTGCCAAAAACCTCCTCGTTCTTTTTCCCATTTTTACATCTCCCCTAAAATGTATCTCTTTGATCTACGCTCCAGAACGCGTTTTCAAACCCATCCACGTCATCTGTACGTCCCACTTTGCGGGATATCTGTCCTCTATCCGGTTGGCATAGCCCGCTGCGCCGCCCTCATTCGGGACAGAACTTCCATATCATGTCCCTTTGGGTAGAAATAGCGACATACCGTTGACATAAAGCGGTCTTCAAACACACTCTACATTTTTTCTGCTTAAAATATTAATTTTTTGTTACAAATGATATTATACTAATAAAAAATATAAAAATCAACATCTAATTTTGACCATCTCCCCTAACTATGCTATAATGGGCAACATGATCGATTTTAATATACCCCCTTATACAGGGACTGAAGAAAAATACATACACCAAGCGATCAGGGATCGTAAACTCAGCGGGGATGGGAGATTTACCAAGAAATGCAGCCAATGGCTGGAAGAGACCCTCTCCGTGACCCATGCTCTCCTGACAACCTCCTGCACCCACGCCCTGGAAATGGCCGCTGTGCTCACAGGGATAGGCGAAGGGGATGAAGTGATCATGCCCTCTTATACCTTTGTCTCCACGGCAAATGCCTTCGTGCAGCGGGGGGCGCGCATCGTATTCACAGACATCCGCCCGGACACCATGAACTTAGACGAACAGCTCCTGGAAGATGCCATAACCCCCCGGACCCGTGTGATCGTACCTGTCCATTACGCCGGTGTGGCCTGTGAGATGGACACGATCCTGGATATCGCCCGTACCCATCACCTCCAGGTGGTGGAAGACGCCGCCCAGGGTATCACCTCCCTTTACAAGGGAAAAGATCTGGGTACGATCGGAGATTATGGATGTTTGAGTTTCCATGAAACAAAGAATCTCACCATGGGAGAAGGAGGCGCTCTGCTCTTTCAGAGGGAAGGAGCCTTAGAACAGGCAGAGATCATACGTGAAAAGGGAACAAACCGGAGTAAATTTTTCCGGGGGCAGATTGATAAGTACACATGGGTGGATTACGGTTCATCCTACCTGCCCAGTGAGCTGAACGCCGCTTACCTGTGGGGACAGTTCATGGAATGCGATAAGATCCAGCAGGACAGGATGCAGACCTGGGATTTTTACCATCAGGCATTTGAAGACCTGGAACAGAGCGGATATCTGCAGCGTCCTGTGATCCCATCCTATGCCAGACACAACGCCCATATGTATTATATAAAAGTCGCCGACCTTGAGACCCGCACCCGTTTCCTCTCCTACCTGCGAGAACAGGGGATCCTGGCCGTCTTCCATTACGTCCCCCTGCACTCTTCTGCAGCCGGACAGAGATTCGGCAGATTCTGCGGCGAAGACAGATTTACCACGAAAGAGAGCGAACGGCTGGTGCGCCTTCCTTTGTACTATGGCATCGGCCAGGAGACAAGAGAGAAGATCGCAGAGACCGTAAAAAGGTTTTTTACCCCATAGTGTAGGCCAACACCCCGCAGATGATCAAAAGATTCCCTATGATCTTCCTGCGGGTGACTTTTTCCTTTAAGATCAGACAGGATAAGAGCATCACGAACACATAACAGCAGGAATCCACCACAGACCCATACTTCATATCGATCTTGGTGAAACACCAGGTATTCAAGAACAGGATCCCAAAATATATCCCATACGAAGTGATCACCCGCCAATTCAGATAATCTCCAAACGGACGGTCATACGTCCGGTCGGCACTCTGTTTCAGCAAGATCTGTGAAGTCGCCGCAAAAAACGTCCCGATCAGCATGATCAGCAAATATACTCTATTCATAAGACACCACCACTACCCCCGCAAATACCAGCACAAGGCCCAATATGTTCATAAACGTCAGATGCTCACCGAAGATCGCCACCGCCCAGATCTGCCCCCAGATCAGATAGACAGATTTGTTGGCATAGGCGACGCTCAGCTCAAACTTTTTGATCACCTGCTGCCAGGCAAGCGCATAGATACCGCAGTTGAGCAGCATGAGAAAGGCAAATATATACAGCCATACAGAATGCAGCCCATGTTCATTTAATTGGATCGAGGCCGCCTTAGAAAATACTGTTGTGAAAGAAAACAACAGGATATTCAGATGCAGTTTTACATAGTCTGAGACTGCCGCCTTCTTTTGTATCACATCCGCACTCATACAGGATCGTCCCCCCTCTCTGTGTTCAACTCTTCACGTACAACATACTGCGGGGTCCCACTGATATTCAGGACGATCTTTCCAATATATTCTCCCAAGATCCCCAGGATGAGCAGCACGATCCCAAAGAAGACAAACATCGCGCACATCAGGGAAGACCATCCCACCGCGATAGACGGATCCAGCAATTTACGGATACATGTGACGATCGCCCCTATAAACCCCCCGCAGGCAAAAACACACCCGAACACAGTCGATATCCGCAGCGGGATCACCGTATAATTCAGACATGTGAGAAAAAGACCCAGGAGTTTCCAGAAGTTATAATTGGACGTCCCCTCTTCCCGGCTGAAATGCTCCACTTCCACATTCCCGATATGATGGGATGTCTGATAGAACAAGACCTGGAGATAAAGATTATAACTGCTGTATTTGGTGAGTTCATCCCGGACGAACTTACGGCAGATCCAATAGTTGCTGGCTTCCACCCCTTTGGGGCGTTTGATCATATGCCACATGAGAAAACTGGCCATCTTGCTGGTGGCACG
>CANTEW010000093.1 GCA_947652925.1 uncultured Lachnospiraceae bacterium | reverse complement strand
TAAATCTACATTTTTTCTTCGGCGTTTTCTTACATTTTATCATTGGCGCTAACACCCAATCCGGGTAAAAGCAGTATTCAGGATAGCGGAGCTTGACTGCCTCCCAAAAGTATCTGGCATAGCCGCAGCAGAATAAATCCTCCACCGTATAACAACGAAACTCCTTTAATTGTTCCTCCACATCCTCTGTGTCATAAACACTCGGCGTTCCATTACAATAGAGATTAAATGCCATCCGTACAATCCTTGCACTGCCGCTGGCCTGCCAGCCCTCACGCAGGCACTCTGTTTTTACGCACCCTGTTTTAAAGTCATAAATCCTGTCCACATTTACCCTTGTATCCCGGTCAATCCCCAGGCAATACACCAACGCTTTGTGGTACACATCCTGGTATCTGCATTTCTGCAGATACTCTTTATAAAAATCTTTATGTCCATCGTTCTTGAAAGTAATTGTGCGAGTATCTTTGTTTCCTGCACCTTTCGCTGTATTTGCTGCCATAGCTTGTCCTCCATATTGAAATACTTGGGAGCTACACTCCCAAACCCTTGTGGATTCGTGCCGCCAGTTACCCAAAAAGCGGCTAACTGGCAACCCGAATTTGTTGTCTTTCCCAGAGAAAATCCCATTTCCTATTTCTCTAAGACTAGGCTTCCCATAGTAACCTGTGAAACTTAATTATGAAGTAAGATGATCTCAAGAACTCTGATGACTTGAGTAAACTTCGCTGAAGATTGCAGATACTCATTTTACTCAACTTGTGACTTGAGTAATACTCAATTTGAAGTGATTTTAGACGGTGTTTGGCGGTGTTCAGCGGTACTTGAACGATTGCCTTTCCATGAATGAAAAAAGCCCCAAAAACCTTATAACCACTAGAAAACACTGTGTTTATAAGGCTTTTGGAGCCTATAAAACTAATTATGAAATTTGGACTGAAAACTTCGCTTATTTGCCCATCTGTGCAGCCACCTCAGCCGCAAAATCTTCTTCCTTCTTCTCGATCCCTTCTCCAGTCTCATAACGCACAAAACCTTTGATATTGATCTTGGCACTATTGGCCTTGGCAACCTCTTCTACATACTTGCCAACTGCCTGCTTGCCGTCCTCAGCCTTTACATACACCTGATCCAACAGGCAGATCTCTTTCAACTCTTTATTGATACGTCCCATGACCATGCCGTTTATGATCTTGTCATTAGCGTCTGGTTTTTCCAGCTTGGCCTGTGTCGTGAGGATCTCTTTTTCCTTATCTATATAAGACTGATCCACTTCATCCCTATTGGTATAGAGCGGTTTTAACGCTGCAGCCTGCATAGCGACATTCTTTGCCATCTCCATAACGGCATCGTTCACTACATCTGTCTCCACATCGATCAGTACCCCGATCTTTCCGCCCATATGGGTATAGGAAGCAACAAAACCGTTGTCCTCTTTTACCTGCTGGAATCTGCGGATATTCATATTTTCACCGATGATAGCGATCTGTCCGGCCAGAGCTTCCTGCATGGTCTTGCCCTCGTCAAATTTGCAAGGCTCAGCCAGGAACGCTTCTATATCAGATGCACTCGTCTCCAATGCCTGACCAGCCACCTTCTCTACAAAGTTCTGGAATTTCTCATTCTTTGCCACGAAGTCTGTCTCTGCGTTCACTTCGACCACAACAGCTTTCTTCTTATCATCTGATACTAATACTTTACAAAGTCCCTCAGCCGCGATCCTGCCAGCTTTCTTCACTGCTTTTGCAAGCCCGTTCTCTCTCAGGTACTCGATCGCCGCATCCATATTTCCGTCTGTCTGAGTCAGGGCTTTTTTGCAGTCCATCATGCCTGCACCAGTCATCTCCCTCAACTCTTTTACCATTGCTGCTGTAATAGCCATCTCCTATTTCCTCCATCTATATCCGTTTGTTCTACAAAATGCCCTCTATCTATGCTCCTTCAGAAACTTCTCCCTCGCCCTCGAAGATCTCTTCGCTGTCGGCTTCGCCCTGATTTGCTTCTATAACGGCATCTGCCATTTTGGACAGAATCAATTTCACTGCACGGATCGCATCATCGTTACCTGGGATGATATAATCCAGTTCTTCCGGATCACAGTTTGTATCACAGATGCCGATGAGCGGGATACCCAATATATGCGCTTCCTGCACGCAGATCCTTTCTTTCTTGGGGTCTACCACGAAGATCGCATCCGGAAGCCTCTTCATCTCTTTGATACCGCCCAGGTTCTTCTCCAGCTTGGCCCATTCTTTCCGCAGCGCGATGACTTCTTTCTTCGGCAGCACATCAAATGTACCGTCTGCTTCCATCGCCTCGATCTCTTTTAAACGTTCGATACGGCTCCTGATGGTCTTGAAGTTGGTCAGCATACCGCCCAGCCAGCGCTCATTTACATAGAACATGCCGCAGCGTTCTGCTTCTGTCTTGATCGCATCCTGTGCCTGTTTCTTCGTACCTACGAATAAGATGCTCCCCCCGTTGGCTACCACGTCCGCCACAGCGTTGTATGCATCATCCACCATACCCACAGACTGCTGCAGATCGATGATGTAGATACCATTCCTTTCCGTATAGATATACGGAGCCATTTTCGGGTTCCATCTCCTGGTCTGATGGCCAAAATGTACACCAGCTTCTAAAAGCTGTTTCATCGAAATAACACTCATGATCTTCTTCTCCTTTTTGGTTATCTGCTTCCGCATAATTCCCTTCCCGCAGGGACCGAGTCGCTCGGCACCTTCCATTAGGATCCTTATGCGTGCTTATTTATCACGACTTTCCAATTGTAGCACAGGTGTTTTATCAATGCAAGACAAGATCACTCCAAATATTTATTTTCCTGCTCTTTTCTTCTCTTTTGGGCTGCCCTGCCCAGGATCTGCAGACAGATAAAACCCAAAAGGCCGATACCAAGAAAAAACATGACTGCATATCTGACCACATCCACATCCCCACCCGTTTTATGATACAGTGCCGCCGCATAAAAAACAGAAAAGATCCCGGAACATACAGCACTCAGCAAAAGGGACTGTCCTGCTCCCATATCGCCCCCGCTTTTCGCCCAGATCCCATTCTTTATACATCCTGCCAGACTGGTCAGACCGCCTGCGAGGAATATGACAGTCTCCCCGATCACCGCCTGGAATGTCCCCATCCATATCACTTCCGCCACGATCACCACCACACTGACAAAGAACATCACATAACTGCTGTACGCACCGATCTTAGCCATCAACTGATCCTGTCTTTCATCGAGTCCTCTCTTCATCATCTGGATCCTCCTCCCAAAATAGATCGTTTAACGTTTTCCCCAATTCTCTACAAATGGCAATGCACAACCTCAACGTAGGGTTATAATCTCCTGCTTCGATCATCCCTATCGTCTGCCTTGTCACGCCCACACGTTTTGCCAGCTCTGTCTGGGAAATATCTTTTTCCAGACGGGCAAACTTCACTTTCAGATTTTTCAGCTCCACCACCTCCACACATAGAGTACCATATATCCCTTTGTATGTCAATTATATATTACAAATAATATATATATCATTCTTTTATCATTTATATCAAACCAGTACTCCATCCAGCCAGAGATCATAGTTTGGCTTTGCCTGGTCTGCTCCAGTGCTAGAGTGTATTTTTAGATCTTAAAAATTCTGTAAACAGCTTGAGTTTTATAAGCATTTGATACAATCCTCGGCTGCTCAAATTTTTCTATGTACTTTTCTGCGAGAAAAGTACCAAAAGCGCCGGAGGATCACGGATCTCACCCGGACCCCTTAAAACGCTGTTTTGGGAATATACTTATCTATTATCTGTAAATTTTCTATGATTTAAGGATATTTGAGGTTTTCAAACACGCGCTGGTGCAGACCAGGCAAAGTCAAACTATGATCTCTAACTGGATAGAATACTAGATGCGCCTATCAAATCTCCAAGTGCCTGTGTATAAACAAACAAAGATATAGATAGGATCCCGTCTACATGGAAGAAATTACCATACGACAAGCCATGACTGCCACGTAATAAATGAAATATCTTGGCATACTAAATCTATCGAAAGTAAGACCGATCTTGTTTAAAAAAGGAGAAAAAATGAAACGATATCGCAGAATATTTCCTATGATCATCAGTGCCGGCATACTGGCAGCAACTTTTTCTGGCTGCAGGGGGAATGGGGGTGACAGCAGACAGATCGTCCGTATAGGACACAATCAGGCGACAGACCATCCTACGAATATCGCATTGTTAGAATTTGAGGGATACATCGAGCGTGCGCTTGGGGACAAATATGACATAGAGATCTATCCAAATGAATTGCTCGGTTCACAGACAGATATGGTGCAATTGACACAAACAGGTGCTGTCGATCTCTGTGTAGCAAGTAATTCTATACTGGAGACATTTTCTGAGGATTACACACTCTTTAATCTGCCCTACTTATTCTCTTCGGCCGATTCCTACCACGCGGCAATGGATGATCCTGAGATCGTCGATCCCATTTTTGGATCTACAAAACAGGCTGGTTTTGAAGCCGTTACATGGATCGATGCCGGTACAAGGAATTTTTATACAGTGTCTGTACCGATCGAAACTCCTGCCGATCTGAAAGGATTAAAGATACGTGTCCAGCAGTCTCCTACAAATGTACGGATGATGGATCTTCTGGGTGGTTCAGCTACGCCGATGGGATTTGGCGAAGTATATACGGCATTGCAGTCCAAGGTCATTGATGGGGCGGAAAATAATGAAATGGCACTGACTTCCAATGGACATGGAGACGTCTGTAAATATTATTCTTATGATATGCATCAGATGATCCCCGCTTTACTTTACTTAAGGATAATTCTTCGGGGAATTGCCGCAAATGGCA
>CANTEW010000092.1 GCA_947652925.1 uncultured Lachnospiraceae bacterium | reverse complement strand
ACCGGGCCTTTGCCCTATTGGGATCAAGATTTTGAACTTGTTTCGCAATTGCCTACTTCTTTTAGATACCTGGTACGGTCTGCCATTAACTTAAAATTCATATCAGATGCCCTGGTACAATTAAGATCGTGCATCAATCTCCCTATATCAGAGTCTCCCCGATACTCCCCATTTACATAGAGGATATCATCGTTAAATGGATCACCCGTCTCAAGGTTTATCCGTTCGATGGGGTAGACCGCTTTACCTTTATTATAAGGATCTTTTTCGGTGATGAAGATTGTATAAGTGTCTGGTAATTCCTTAAAGTCTTGTCTAGGATGCAGATTTTCAATATCCAATACACTGGAATGGTATCTGGCTCTATGTGGGTCTGCTCCCTTTTCCTGTCTCTGGATCTCTAAGTCATATTTTTTGCCAGATGGATCGGTTGCATATGCGTCTAAACAGATAGAACGCGCCCCGGCCAGTCTTTTCATGTCTTTTTACGTCTCGCAGTCTATGATCACCAGATTCTGTTTATTTATGATGATACGCAATACAAATTCAACTAATGGGATATTATCTTTAAAGAGACAACGCATAAAGTCGTCATCGATCGGTCGCAGTCTCTGTAAACGTTGTAGGTCTTTTTGATGTTGTTTATCTGGTTGTCTTATGAAGGTCAATATCTTTACCTACTTTCTTTTTATCTTATACATTTATACTATCATAAACATTCTGACTTTACAAGTTGATGGATCGATACACAAGGTATCTGGTGTTATATGAGGAGGCGGATAAAGTGTTGGATGATCGTTATATCCCGGGTGTGTCATCACCTTGTGATCCCTTTTGAGCGTTGATGTTGTCCAAGGCCTCTTCTAGTCTACGGACTTTCTCTATAAGATAGCATATATAGTGATACATCAGACATATCATCAGCGGAAATAGTATAGCTAATACCATATAGACGAAAAAGAACAACATAGCGTTATCGTCGTTCATCTCATATGCGCCTACAATAAATCCATAGATCAATATGTAGGTATAGAGTGCGCATAGGTATGTGGAGACGATGACCTTGATAAATAAGTGGATGGCTTTTCTCATACTCGGATATGGCCGATCCTACTTTTTGAAAAAACGGCCTAGGCTGCTGCTGATCTTGTCCATTGTGGAGTTTCCAGTCTCTTTTTTCTGCAGATAGTCCAAGGCTTCGGTGGCTTGCGCCTCGGTCAGCCCTACTTTTGGTAAGTGATCCCGTAATCTCGATAGGGCTTCTGCGCGTTTTTCTCCTGTGGATAAGTCCTGTGTTTTTATGAATCTTAAAGCTTTTGCTCTTGCGGCTTCTTCCCTTGTGCCCACTTGGAATATGGATATAGTGCAGAATATCTGGTCGAAATCCTCAAGGTACTTATCAAAAGTTTCCAGATACTTGTCTGCGAGCTTTGACGAAAATCGCTTTCTGAACTCTTCTTTTAGTCCTAACAGTCTTTCTTCATATTCTAAAGTAGAGTCTTTCTCAGGTGGTAAGACCTCCTCCATGAACTTTTTGATCTCAGGATATTCTTTTTTTACTATATTGGCCTCTTCCCTGGTATCGAATAGTGTTCCATCGACTGTCCTATATTCTATATCGAGTTTTTCTAGAGTTGCCCGCAAGATCGTGCGAGCTTCCATCTCCTCTGAGGGTTCCAGGTCTATATCTTGGTAGTATTGCAGTGATCTATTTTGGGCCGCCATCGCTTCTTCTTCAGTAGAACCGATGATCTTTTGTAGATAGACGGTCGCCTGTCTTTCTTTTTCGGCTTTTAGATCCACGCCGCAGAGATCTGAGATCTCTGTGATAGTGGAGGCTGCTTCAAAGCCTGATAAGATCATCTCCATGTACAAGCGTTCTGAATACGGGTTGAGTCCAAAGATCTCTGTGAACAACTGTTTTTTCTCTGCTTCCCCTAATGCACTACTGTCTAAGTTATTTAAGAGCCTTTCCGCTCTCTGTATCTCTTCATCCGATGGGATGGTGCAGATATCCAGGCCTTTTCTTTGGAGCTTGCTCTTGAGAAGCATATCCTTGGATCGCGCCGATATCTATGTCGTAGATCTCCATACTCATTAAGTCATTCCGGATCTTTATAAAGATGGGTCCGAGGCTTTTATAAAGATCGCCCATCATGTCAACTTCTGAGTCGGTATCAGGATATTGTTCCCACATACCCAAAAATGTCTCGGATGCGGCTAAAGCCATATCGTAATATTTTTTGCGTAAAGAATTATATATATTCCTTTCTTCAGTGATATGGAAAGCGCCTATGTTGTTATGGAATACCTGTTCTTGAGTATTTGTTCCGATGATCTCTTTTAGTAACATCTGTGCCACCTTTCTTTTTAACTATCTGAGGGCTTTTTTAAACCCATACATGCGATCACGATATGAGCGATAGATAAGACCAGCATGAGTTTCCATCCTATCGCAGTACTCTTAAAATAGTGAGGATCTTTCGTAAAATATACCAGGACGAGGGTGAGTAGGATCCCAAAGCCGCCTGCACCATACACAGTATCCTTTTTGTGCTTGTCCATGGCAGTGAAACCAAAAGCAAAGAAACCTATCACAGCGATGATCGCGACCCATGTTATGAATGTATCTGAGGCAACAAAGAAAGCATTGGGGGTATCATTCCATCTGCTCACGTACCAGGTATGCATCCACGGTGTGAATAGAGTGATGACCATCAGGAACGAGACCCCTCCTTGGATATTTAGATTTCTTTTTACGAACATCCCTGCGGGACTGTTGCTCACATTCTTCATATTTCTTAGGTTAGTCATTTTTTTGTCCTCCTTCATTTTTTCTCAGATTTTACAGACATAACTGTTTTTTTTATATCAGCACGTTCTTTTTTTAATATGCACCGCTTCCGATCCTCCCTCCTTAGATCACACATTTTATACAACTATATAGTAGCACAGACGATTAAAAAGCAATCATATGGTAGCATATAAATGAGGTGAAAGTTTATGTACTTTCGGCGTTTAGAAGATCTAAGGGTCGATAATGACCAGACACAAGCCAGTATTGCGGCGTTTTTGGGATGCCAGCGCGAAGTGTACCGAAGATATGAAAAGGGTACCAGGCAGATACCTGTAGACTTTTTGATCAGGCTGGCAGGACTTTATGATACCAGTATAGATTACCTGGTAGGTATAACAGATGAGAAAAAGCCATATCCAAGGACTAAGTGAGGGGAGGATAATGTTCTTCCCAGATAGACAAAGTCATCTTTTGGATATGGCTTTTTTATATCTATGCTTAAGTTAAAAACGTCTGATATTGTTCATAGAGTCCGTTCTGCGTTCAATACCTTAATTTCTTCGAGAGAAAGTCCGGTATACTCAGCAATCTTTTCAGGTGTTAATATCCCGTCTGCCAACACCTTTTTTGTAAAATTTATCGTAGTTTCTTTTGAGGACTGTTCTCTCATGTCTTCTATGATCCTGCTCATCTCGCTCACTCCTTATACAAGGTCTTTAGCAGGATTTTTTGCATTTGCATTTTATAAAGTATTATCTGCTTTCAATTCTTTTACCTTTTCCAGAGAAAGCCCTGAAATGACTGCAATCTCTTCTAGTTTATATTTTTTTGCCGTTAACATGCGGAGTGCTACTTCTTTCAAAGATTTTGTTCTTGCATCTTGTCGCATGTCTTCCATGATCTGGCACATCTCACTCACTCCTTTCGGATCTTCTTTCAGATATCTAGTACGGTCTGCCATTAACTTAAAATTCATATCGGATGCTCTGGTACAGTTAAGATCGTGCATCGATCTCCCTATATCAGAGTCCGCGCGATACGTGCCATTCACATAGAGGATATGTTCTCCATCCTTAAAAGGATGACCAGTGATGAGGTTGATCCTCTCTATTGGATAGAGCGGTTCGCTTTTACCGTAAACATCTTTTTCAGTGATAAAGATCGTGTAAGTGTCCGGTAACTCGTTAAAATCTTCTCTAGGATGCAGATTTTCAATATCCAATACACTGGAATGGTACCTCGCTCTATGTGGGTCTGCTCCCTTTTCCTGTCTCTGGATCTCCAGATCATATTTTTTCCCGGATGTGTCCGTTCCATATGCATCCAGGCAGAGAGAGCGCGCACCAGCTAACCGTTTCATGTCTTTTTGCGTTTCACAGTGAGTGATCACTAAGTCTGGTTTATCTGTGATGATCCTTAATACCAGTTCGACCAATGGGACATTATTTTTAAAAAGACAACGCATAAAATCGTCATCCATCGGTCGTAATCTCTGTAAACGCTGTAGATCTTCTAGATGTTGGTCATTTGATTGTCCCATCATTGGCAATAGTCTTACCTGCCTTTAGCGATATTAAGGATAAAAGCAGGGGGCGTCCTGGAGTGGTCGCCATTTAGCCGCCGCCTGGATGTACAAGATAGTAGCGGAATGTTTCTATTATATACTCTTACATAAATGGTTTTACCAAAAGGGATACATTGCTATAGTCATGGAAAAAGGCCGGACTCCTTATCAAAATGAGTCCAGCCTTTTTCAGCTTTTCCTATGGAGCATACGGGATTCGAACCCGTGGCCTCCACAATGCGAATGTGGCGCGCTCCCAACTGCGCCAATGCCCCTCAAATAAAATGGAAGCAATGGGGCTCGAACCCATGACCTCCCGCGTGTCAGGCGAACGCTCATCCCAGCTGAGCTATGCTTCCATTTATGAAGTCTATTATATCATAAAATCGTATGAAATCAAGAATTTTGAAAAAGAAAAAAGAAATAAAAAAACTATTGACATAGCTGGATACTCGTGCTATTATATCCAAGTCGCGTCGGACAAGACAGATTACGACAGGCGACAAAATGAAAAAGCACATTGACAACTGAACAGCGAAACACAAAGACATACATTTGTGACGGT
>CANTEW010000091.1 GCA_947652925.1 uncultured Lachnospiraceae bacterium | reverse complement strand
TGAATTTGGGCGAAAAGATAAGGAAGAAGTAACAAAAACACCAAACCAAATGAAAGGGCAGGGTAAAAGGAAATGGAAGAGAAAAAAGTCATCAGAAAACAGATCTTTGCCAAGAGAAAAGAGACCAGCGATGCACAGGTGATGGAATGGAGCCAGAGCATCGCAGAAAAAGTTATAGGACTGGAAGAGTTCAAGAACGCTCCCTGTATCTATATATATGTAGATTATAACAGGGAAGTGTCCACCCGCCCGATCATAGAGGCGGCCTGGAAAGCCGGGAAAAAAGTGGCTGTTCCGAAAGTACATGGAAAAGATATGATCTTCTACGACTTTACTACATATGACCAGCTGGAGCCAGGGTATTTTGACATCCCGGAACCGGCACGGGGCGATGCAGTCAACTGGGAAGAGGCGCTCATGTTCATGCCGGGGGTGGCTTTTGACGCGGCAAGGCACCGGGTAGGGTATGGAGGCGGCTTTTACGACCGTTTCCTGGAGGCGAATACAAAACACCCCACGATCGCGCTCGCTTTTGATTTCCAGATCGTGGACGCCGCACCCTACGAAGAGGTAGATATCCTGCCAGATAAAGTAGTCACGGAAACGAAGATCTATAAATAGACAGGGACAGGAGGGTGTACATATGCTGCAGACTATCGGCCAGCGGGCGAAGCAGGCAGAACCTGTATTGCGGACACTCCACACGATGGAAAAAGATCATGCTCTGCGCCAGGTCGCCGCAGATCTGTTAAAAAAACAGGAGGAGATCCTCGCCGCCAACGAGACAGATGTAAAAGCGGGGAAAGAGGCCGGGATGTCCGAGGGGTTGCTGGACCGTCTGGCGCTGACGCCCGAGAGGATCGGGGCTATGTCGGAAGGGCTGTGCCAGCTGGCCGACCTGGACGATCCCATCGGTGAGATAACGGCGATGAAAAAACGGCCCAATGGTCTCCTGATCGGGCAGAAACGCGTTCCTCTGGGTGTGGTGGGCATCATCTATGAAGCGAGGCCCAATGTGACGGCGGATGCTTTTGGGCTGTGTTTTAAGACGGGCAATGCAGTGATCTTAAAAGGCGGCAGTGATGCCATACATTCCAACCGGGCGATCGTAAACTGTATCCGCAATAGCCTCTCAAAATGCCAGATCACACCGGATGCCATCCAGTTTATCGATGATACTTCCCGGGAGGTCGCTACTTCATTTATGAAACTGGATCAGTATGTGGATGTGCTGATCCCCAGGGGCGGCGCCGGGCTGATACAGAGTGTTGTCAAAAACAGTACCATACCGGTGATCGAGACAGGCACAGGAAACTGCCATATCTATGTGGATGAGAGTGCAGACCTTGAGATGGCCGCTGCTATCATTGTGAATGCAAAGACACAGAGAGTAGGTGTCTGTAACGCCTGCGAGTCTCTGCTCGTCCATGAAAAAGTCAAGAATGATCTCTTGCCTGTACTGGCAGACCTCTTGAAAGAAAGAAATGTGCTGATCCATGGGGATGCACAGGTGACCGATCTGATCCCGGAGGCGGTGAGGGCGACGGAAGAGGATTGGGGTAAAGAATATCTGGCTCATGAGATCTCCATAAAAACAGTAGAGTCCCTGGATGAGGCCATCGACCATATCAACCGCTATAATACAAAACATTCTGAGGCGATCATCACCAACCGTTACGACCATGCACAGCGTTTCCTGGACGAAGTGGATGCGGCTGCTGTCTATGTGAACGCTTCCACCCGTTTTACAGACGGGTTTGAGTTCGGATATGGGGCAGAGATCGGCATCAGCACCCAAAAACTGCATGTACGCGGTCCTATGGGACTTTTAGCACTCACCACCAGCAAATATATCATATACGGAAATGGGCAGATCCGCTCATAGATAAAAGAGACAAAGGCCAGTGGAAAGCTGTAAAAAGCTTATCACTGGCCTTAAAGGAAAAAGCCATGGAAAGAATGAAGAAGATGCTCTGCGTCTGTGTATGCATACTGGCAGTAAACTTTACTGTCATCCCTTTACTGCCTATTTTTGCAGCAGTGGATACGCTGCCGCAACAGATGATATCTCTTGCGGGCAGACCATATACGGGTCATTACATGGACGCGGAAAATGAGATGTACAGCGTGAGAAAAGGAAAGCGCACTCCAAAGACTGGGACGCTCAAAGCCGGGACTACATATTACGACTATCATGCAGGTAAGATGAGGAAACTGTCCAGGGAGACCGTTTATGTGAAGGGAAAAAAATACACGGGTCTTTACATGAGCGCGGGAAATAGGATGTATAGCGTAAGGAAAGGGACGCGCACCCTGAAGACCGGGATGCTCAAGGCCGGGATGCTCAGAGCTGGGGTCAGCTACTATAGCCATAATGCGAAAAAAAGGCTGAAGCTCTCGGCGAAGGCTTTCTATATAAACGGAAAGCCTGTAAAAGGGATGAGCGCAGGGGCTTTGGAGACACTCCAGAGAGCTCATACGGTCGTCACCCGCATCACAAACGGACGCATGACGAAGAAAGAAAAACTGAAGGCCTGTTTTGACTTTGTGAAGACATATCCAGAGTGCAGCTTAAGACTCCATTATATGGGGATGGATTGGCCGGTGATCTATGCAGATGATATATTTGTGAGTAAGACCGGAAATTGCTTCAGTTATACAGCAGCTTTTGCATATATGGCAAAGGCCATAGGCTATGGAGAGGTGTACTGCTGCAACAGCGGCGGTCATGGATGGGCGGAGATCGATGGACTGGTGTACGATCCGGAATGGAGCAAGCATAGTCACTTAAACAGTTACTATGCCCTCAGCTATGATACGCACACAGATCAGGACTATAAAGGGGCTATCGCAGCCAGAAGACTGTGGATGCATATCAAGATCTGATGGAGGTATGCAATGAAACTTGACCGGATGATCGGGATATTAGCGATCCTGCTCCAGCGGGAGAAAGTGACGGCTCCTTATCTTGCGGAAAAATTTGAAGTCTCCCGCCGTACCATCAACCGTGACATCGAGGCACTGTGCATGGCTGGGATCCCTCTGGTGACGAGATCGGGGAAAAACGGCGGGATCTCCATCATGGAAGGATATAAGATCGACCGCACACTGCTCAGTACGTCAGATATGCAGGCGATCCTGACAGGACTTTGGAGTCTGGACAGTGTGAGCGGTACGAACCGTTACGCCCAGTTGATGGAGAAGCTGTCGGCGGGTGCATCAGATATGCTGACAGGTGATATGCATATTTTGATCGACCTCTCTTCCTGGGATAAAAACTCGCTGCCGCCTAAGATCGGATCGCTGCACAATGCGATCCTCTCCGGACATAAAGTCTCTTTTACTTATTTTGCGCCGAAAGGAAAGTCGCAGCGGACGATCGAGCCCTATCACCTGATCTTCCATTGGTCCAGTTGGTATGTGTGGGGATGGTGCGAGAGGAGAGAAGACTTTCGTCTGTTTAAATTGGGGCGGATGGTGGGCCTGCAGATAGGAGATGCCTTTGAAAAACGTTCGGTCCTGCCCCCGGATCTGTCATCGGAACGGGTATTTCCCAGTATCTATCAGGTAAAAGCCAGGATACAGCCAGAATACAAATGGCGTCTTGTGGAGGAATACGGCCCGGAAAGCTTTGCCGTCCAGTCCGACGGCACACTGCTCTTTTCCGGCGGCTTTACAGACAAAAAGAGCATCGTCTCTTGGATCGCATCTTTTGGAGAGGGAGCGGAGCTTCTGGAACCTGCCGGATTCCGGCAGGATGTCCTGCTGTTCGCGGAGAGGATCCGAAAAAAATATATAGATCCATGACATACAGTTGTCATGTTCTCTTTGATAAGATAAGGGCATCAAAAGAAAGGATGGTCATTATCTATGGACTATGAGATCGTAACATTAAAGGAAAAGATCGCTGTGGGGATATCCGCGCGGACCAGCAATGCATCTCCAGATGTAGGCACAGTCATCGGCGGGTTGTGGGAACGCTTCTTCAATGGGGGGATATATGCTTCCATTCCTGACAAGGCAGATGAAAGAGCATTGGGGATCTACAGAGATTATGCGGGAGACGAGAGAGCAGAGTATACAGCGATGGTCGCCTGTGCGACAACAGGGGAGCCGCAAGGAGGAGAGTACGACGTCTGCCGGATCCCTGCCGGACGATATGCGAGATTTATCATCCATGGGGATATGGTACAGGCGGTGGCTGCGGCATGGCAGGAGATCTGGCAGATGGATCTGCCCCGGACATTCCAGTGTGATTTTGAGGAATATCAGGATGACCGTATGGAAAATGCAGAGATCCATATCTATGTGGGATTGGAGGATATCGGAGGATGATCCTGACGGGCGGCTTTTTGCCGCCCTTTTATCATACCCTATCTGCCTGATAAATGAAATAAATATTTGACAAAACAGACGCCGTCTGCCACGCAGCTATTGTAGATCACTGCGAGATAAGTTAAAATAGAGGACAGAGGAGGGATAAGGGATGGACACTAATATCGTGCTGATCGGATTCATGGGTACAGGTAAGTCTACGATCGCAAGACATCTGGGCGCTATGTTCGCCATGGATGTGATCGAGATGGATCAGGTCATCGCCCAGCGTGAAGGGATGAGTATCCCTGATATCTTTGAGATACATGGAGAACAATATTTCCGAGATGCGGAGACAGACCTTCTGATCGAGATGCAGTCTAAGAAGAATGTGGTGATCTCCTGCGGCGGCGGTACACCCCTGCGGGAACGCAATGTGGCAGCGATGAAGGAGAACGGAAAAGTCGTTCTCTTAGATGCAAGACCTGAGACGATCTACGAACGTGTAAAAGACGACCACAGCAGGCCTTTGATCGAAAAGAACAAAAATATACCGTTTATCGCTGGATTGATGGAAGAACGCCGGGGAAGATATACAGCGGTAGCAGATATCATCATCCAGACAGATGATAAGAGCGGCCAGCAGATCTGTGAGGAGCTGATCCGTCAGCTGGGCAGCCAGACATGAAGATACATAATGCTTGTCTTTCATACATATATATAGATATAAAGGGCATAGATCCCAATAATTTCTAGAGAGGTAGTGCGCATTGGAAAGATTCTATAGTTGTGAAGAGATGTATGCAAAGATGAGGAAACTGGCCAGACAATATCCCCAGTTTATCCATCTGGACGTGATCGGGATCAGCCATGATCAAAGGGAGATCCTGTCCCTGACGATGGGGAACCC
>CANTEW010000090.1 GCA_947652925.1 uncultured Lachnospiraceae bacterium | reverse complement strand
AACTCCTTTTCTGTATGGTTTGGTTTCTGCGGGGTATCTGCAAGCAATGTATCAGTAGGCTGTATGTATATATATACTATCTTTAAATTAAGTAATCCCCGATATATTGATCGGAAATTGTGCATTTATGGACGCATTGCCGGAAGATGAGCGGGAGATCTTTGAAGAGGGATTCGGGCTGATCAATTCTGTAGAGCGGGAGGAATGGGTAAAAGCTGTGAGATCGGCAAAAGACAAAGCGGAGGATCAGCAGGGAGTCCGTTTCCTCTACCCCGATACGGAGCCATTTCAGGAAACCTGCGCCGCAATGCATGCAGATATGTTAGCGGAACACCCAGATCTGAGACCGATCTATGACAAGATCCAGGAACATAATGAACAGTATAAGTCTGAAAAAGAATAGGAGGAACGATCAGATGAACGCATTTCGTAATGGGATCACCCGGATCCTGAATGGAGCTGCTGGCATCAGTTTTATAGCGATGGTGATACTGACCTTCTGGCAGGTCTTAACAAGGTATATACTGAAAGATCCATCCACTTGGTCAGAAGAACTTGTAGGGTATCTTTTTGCATGGATGAGCCTTCTGGGAGCGTCTATCGTCACTTGTGAACGCGGGCATATGAATATCCCGATCCTAGTAGAAAGATTTAATGGGACCGTACAAAAAATCTTGGATTGTTTTGGGGAAGTCGTCGCGTTTCTTTTTTCTGTTGTCATACTCGTATTTGGCGGGATACAGATCACGACGCTCGCTATGGGGCAGATGACATCCTCTTTAGGTATCCCCATCGGTTTTTTTTATATTGTACTGCCATTGTGCGGCATTTTAAATGCGATCTATACGATCCTAAATATGATAGATATATTGAAAGATCAGACAGAAGAAAAGGAGGCGGTCTAAGTGGCGATACGATCTTTGATCATGATCCTGGTCATTTTACTGGTGTTGCTCGCTCTGGGAGTCCCGATCGCGTATTCCATCGGCATTTCAGCGCTGGCAGCGATCTTACAGACAGTCCCTCTGGATGTATCGGTGATCACTGCAGCGCAGAGGACTTTTGTAGGTATGAGCAAATTCAGCCTGACAGCGATCCCCTTTTTCATATTAGCAGGTAACCTGATGAATCAGGGCGGGATCGCAAAACGCCTCGTCGACTTTGTCATGGCGATCTTAGGTAAACTCCCAGGCGCTCTACTGGTAACAAATGCCGGAGCGAATGCATTATTTGGAGCTATCTCAGGTTCTGCTTCTGCAGCAGCCGCCGCAGTCGGCAGTATGGTGAAAGAAGGAGAAGAAGGACAAGGGTATGATCCTGCGCTATGCGCTGCTACAAATGGGGCATCCGCACCTTCCGGGCTTTTGATCCCACCCTCTAATGCACTGATCACATATTCCCTGGCATCCGGCGGCACATCAGTTGCTGCTCTCTTTCTTGGCGGATATGTTCCTGGGATCTTATGGGCGCTCTGCTGTATCATCGTCGGCATCATCCTTGCAAAGCGTAAAGGATATAAGGGTGCAGAGGGCAAATATGACTGGAAAGATCTCAGTACGTCCACATTTCGGGCATTACCGGCTTTGTCGCTGATCGTCATTGTGATCGGCGGGATCGTGGCCGGCGTCTTTACTGCCACAGAAGGCTCAGCGATCGCCGTCATATATGCTCTGATACTTGGGATCATTTATAAGAATATCACCGTAAGATCTCTCTGGGCCATTGTCGTAGATAGTGCAAAAATGAGCGGTATGGTCGTATTTCTCATCGGCGTATCGAACATCCTTGGATGGGTCATGGCCTTTCTACAGATCCCGCAGGCAGTCTCAGCGGCTTTACTGGGGTTGACAGATGACCGCATCCTGATCCTGCTGATCATGAATGTGATCCTTCTTATCGCCGGCACTTTTATGGATGTAACTCCTGCGATCTTGATCTTTACACCCTTATTCCTGCCGATCGTACAGACGTTTGGGATGCACCCGGTACACTTTGGACTGATCCTTGTTTACAATCTGTGCATAGGCAATATCACACCACCGGTAGGAAACACACTATTTGTGGCGATCAAAGTAGGAAATACTTCTCTGGCACAAACGCTCCCTTATATGCTGTGGTATTACATTGCGATCCTGATAGGTCTGCTGCTCATTACGTATATCCCATTTCTGAGTACTGGCTTGCCGATGGCTGCGGGATTGATATAAGATATGGCAACGCCAAAAGACCTTGAACTTGAGCGTGTTTTATAAATTTCTAAATTCTGTAAATAAATCAAATAATACGAACATTTGGTACGATCCACGGCCGCTCAGATCTTTCTATGTACTTCTCTACGAAAAAAGTACCAAAAGCGCTGGGGGATCACGGATCTTAAAACACGCTCTATAGAGACACTCGTATACAGAGATAGGAGAAGCCATATGGGATATACAGAAAATAGATTTATCACAATTGGCGAGATCATGCTCAGACTGACCCCTCCCGATCATGAAAAGATCCGTATGGCAGGCAGTTTTGAGGCCAGTTATGGGGGCAGTGAAGCTAATATCGCTCTGGCATTGGCAAATTTAGGCGTGGATAGTACTTTTTTTACAGTCGTGCCCAATAACAGTCTTGGGAAGAGTGCTGTGCGGATGCTCCGCAGCAATGATGTACACTGTACGCCGATAATATTGAGTACGAAAGAACAGACGCCTTCTCACCGGTTGGGCTGCTATTATCTGGAAACAGGGTTTGGGATCCGTGCCAGTAAAGTGATCTATGACAGACAGCATAGTGCGTTTTCAGAGTATGATTTTGATCCAGTGGATCTGGAGGGTTTATTAGAAGGTTATACATGGTTGCATTTAAGCGGTATCACGCCTGCGTTATCAAAAGGATGCCAGAGACTGACCTTAAACTGCTTGAAGATAGCAAGAGAAAAAGGGATGAGGATCAGTTTTGACGGGAATTTTAGGAGTACGCTCTGGACATGGGAGCAAGCAAGAGATTTTTGCACACAGTGCCTGCCCTATATAGACATACTGTTAGGGATCGAACCATATCACTTATGGAAAGACACCAAAGACCATGAAAGAGGGGATGTGAAAGACAACATTCCATTACAGCCAACTTATGGACAGCAGGATGAGATCTTTCGTATATTTACTGAGCGCTATCCTGACCTGAAATGTATCGCGAGACATGTGCGCTATGCGCACAGCGGGAGTGAGAATAGTTTGAAAGCATTTATGTGGTATGAAGGCCATACCTTTGAGAGTAAACTTTTTACCTTTAACGTCCTGGACCGCGTCGGAGGAGGAGATGCCTTCGCCAGCGGACTGATCTATGCCATGATGAAACACTATAAACCGATGGATATCATAAACTTCGCAGTGGCGAGCAGCGCGCTCAAGCATACGATCAGAGGCGATGCAAATATAACAGATGATGCATCAACGATCCGGGATCTGATGGATATGGACTACGATATCAAACGATGATAGATCATAGGGATCAGACACTGCACTGATATGAGGTCACGATAAGGGTATCCAAAAAACAGGACACCCTTATCGTACCTTGACCGTATCTTACAAGATCATTCTACGTCCTGGAGAGCCACGATACCCTCTTCCCCCGTACGGACCTTCACAACTTTGCTCACATTATATACGAAGATCTTACCATCCCCGATATGTCCCGTATATAGGGCTTTCTTAGCCGCCTCGATCACCGTATCAACAGGGATCTTGCTGACAACGACCTCAACTTTGACCTTCGGGAGCAGCGTCGCATCCATTTCCACGCCTCGATACATCTCGCCCGCACCTTTCTGCACCCCGCAGCCCATGACCTGTGTCACCGTCATACCCGTCACACCCAGATCGTTCATAGCCTTTTTCAGCTGATCATATCTGGAAAGTCTTGCGATGATGGCCACTTTGAATATATCCGTCGTTTCCAGAGGCGCGACTGCGACTTTCACGGCAGTATCTCTCTGTACCTGAGAAGCCGCTGCATAGTCGTCTGATCCAAGATCTGTATTCTCGTTCACTTCCATCGTCATCGTATTCGAGACATCCATGATACTGAACCCGGAATAAGCAGAAGCCAGGCCATGCTCGCAGGAATCCAGACCCACGATCTCCTCTTCCTCCGTGACACGCAGCCCTGTAGTCGCCTTCACGATAAGGAAAGCGATCGTGATCGTCACCGCAGTCCAGACAGCTACCGCGGCAAGACCAATGAGCTGCAGTCCCAGCTGTCCAAGTCCGCCTCCATAGAACAGACCCTCTTTGATGCCTGCCGTCTCAAAAGCCGGAGAAGAAGATGTAGAAAACAATCCCACCGCGATCGTACCCCAGATACCATTCAGACAATGGACAGCCACCGCCCCCACTGGATCGTCGATATGGAGTTTGTGATCCAAGAGCCACACACCAAATATCACCAATACACCAGCCACCGCCCCGATCACCAACGCACCCAGACAATCTGTCACGTCACAGGAAGCTGTGATCGCGACCAAACCTGCCAGCGACGCATTCAGACACATAGAGACATCTGGTTTTCCATATTTCACCCAGGTAAAGACCATACATACCACTGTTGCGATCGCCGGAGCGATCGTGGTCGTTACGAATATAGTCGCCAGCTCATCCACAGACTGCGCCGCCGCCCCGTTAAATCCATACCAGCCAAACCATAAGATGAACACGCCCAGGCATCCAAGGGGCAGATCATGCCCTGGAAATGCGTTGACCTTTACGATCTTCCCATTTTTATCTTTTGTGAACTTCCCTATACGCGGCCCCAAGATCTTTGCTCCGATGAGCGCTGAGATACCGCCCACCATGTGGATCGCACATGAACCTGCGTAATCATGGAATCCCATCTGTGACAGCCAGCCGTCGCCCCATATCCAGTGCGCCTCGATGGGATAGATCAAAGCGGAGATCACCGCCGAATAAAAGCAATAGGATAAAAATTTCGTCCTCTCAGCCATCGCCCCCGATACGATCGTAGCCGTCGTCGCACAGAACACCAGATTGAACACAAAACTGGACCAGTCAAACTCCGCATAAGAAGAAAAAATATCAAACCCCGGTCTTCCGATCAGACCCGCCACATCCTCGCCCAGCAACAGGCTGAACCCGATCAGGATGAACATGACCGTACCGATACAGAAATCCATCAGATTCTTCATCAGGATATTCCCTGCATTCTTCGCCCTGGTAAATCCTGTCTCTACCATGGCAAAACCAGCCTGCATCCAGAACACCAGAGCCGCCCCGATCAAAAACCAGACGCCAAATATCTCACCGTTCACAACACTCATGATATCTTCCATATCATCCTCCCTCAAGATAAACTACATAGTTCCTAAACTGTCATGTCTGTCCACACAGACATCACCATGGATGAAAGCCGGTCAA
>CANTEW010000089.1 GCA_947652925.1 uncultured Lachnospiraceae bacterium | reverse complement strand
TATGTGGGCAAGCGATCATCAGACCATACGATGCCCCAGGAGCAGATCAACCAGATATTACTGGAAGAAGCGCAAAAGGGATATCGCGTGGTGCGTTTAAAAGGCGGCGATCCTTTTTTGTTCGGCAGAGGCGGTGAAGAATTAGAACTTTTGGAAGAACATAAGATCCCCTTCGAGATCGTACCGGGGGTCACATCACCCCTTGCAGTGCCTGCATACAATGGTATCCCAGTGACACACCGGGACTATTGTTCTTCTGTCCATATCATCACCGGGCACAGGAAAGCAGGGCAGGCTTACGACATTGATTTCGGAGCGTTGGTAAAGACAAAAGGGACGCTCGTATTCCTTATGGGTGTGGCGGCTCTGCCCGATATCTGCAAAGGTCTTCTGGACGGCGGGATGGACCCTGCCATGCCCGCGGCCATCTTACAGCAGGGGACCACTTCCAGACAGAAACGGATCGTGGCAACTGTAAAGACTTTGCCCGCTGAAGTGGAGAAACAGGGGATCGTCCCGCCTGCCG
The DNA here is from genome assembly GCA_947652925.1 of uncultured Lachnospiraceae bacterium. GTDB lineage: Bacteria > Bacillota > Clostridia > Lachnospirales > Lachnospiraceae > MGBC164599. The sequence goes on along the minus strand of CANTEW010000089.1, from coordinate 5,467 downwards.
TGATCGTAGTCGGACAGGTGTGCGCCCTGGCCGATCGATTCTCCTGGTATGAGAAGCTGCCGCTGGCGGGCCAGAAGATACTCGTCACCCGCCCCCGGGACTTAAGTTCCGTCATGGCGGCAAAACTGCGCCGTCAGGGGGCGGAAGTCCTGGAGCTGCCCGCGATCTCTACCCGTCCTGTGGAGGATCTGAGCAGGCTGAAAGAATGCTGCAGCCATCTGGAGGAGTTCCAATGGATCGTCTTTACAAGCCCTACCGGAGTAAAGATATTTTTCAGACAATTGCAGGAACTTGGCGTGGATATACGTCGGCTGGGCAGGATGTCTGTGGCGGCATTGGGCGAGGGCACGGCAAAGGAACTGAAAAAGAGAGGGATCTTCCCAGATCTGATGCCGGAGATCTTCGAAGGGGAAGCGCTGGGCCATGCCCTGGCAAAAGAAGCATCTCCTGGAGAACAGATCTTCATACCCAGGGCGAGCAAGGGGAATCCTAAATTGGTGGAGATCCTTGGAGATGCCGGGCTTCTGGTAGAGGAAGTAGCTACTTACGATACTCTGTACGAGACGCAGGATGTGATCGATCTGGCCGCTGGATTTGAAAATGGGACGATCGACTGCGCTGTATTCACCAGCTCTTCATCTGTCCACGGATTTTCTAAAGCAGTGCAGGGCGTGGACTTTTCCAAAATACGGGCCGCCTGTATCGGCAGGCAGACCCAGGCAAAAGCCGATAGCCTCGGTATGGAGACATATGTAGCCGAGAAAGCATCTATAGACAGTGTGATCGAGTTAGTCTGCCGTATGGCTGGAGAAAGGGGAGAGTGAGAAATGGATATGATCGTCAGACCGAGAAGGCTGCGCAAAGACCAGACCATCCGCAGGATGGTCCGCGAGACAAGGGTACACCAGTCATCCTTGATCTATCCCATGTTTGTCATGGACGGTAACAAGATAGAAGAAGAGATCCCTGCCATGCCGGGGCAGTACCGGTACAGTGTGGACCGGATGGCCTATGGACTGGAACAGCTCACAAAAGCCGGCGTCTCACAGGTGATGCTCTTCGGGATCCCGGAAAAAAAGGATGAGATGGGCAGCCAGGCATATGACCCGGACGGGATCGTACAGAGGGCTTTGCGGGAAGCAAAACGTCGATTCCCGGATCTGTATTATATCACGGATGTATGTATGTGCGAATATACATCCCACGGTCACTGCGGGCTTCTGCATGGGGATCGTGTGGATAACGACAGTACGCTGGGACAGCTGGCCAAGATCTCTCTGTCCCATGTGGAGGCCGGGGCTGATATGGTCGCACCTTCAGATATGATGGACGGCCGCGTCCGGGCGATCCGCACGTTCCTGGATGAGAAAGGCTATCTGGATACGCCGATCCTGTCCTATGCGGTCAAGTATGCCTCTGCCTTTTACGGTCCTTTTCGAGATGCGGCAGGATCCGCCCCTTCTTCCGGCGACCGAAAAGGGTATCAGATGGATTACCATAACCGCCGGGAGGGATTGAAAGAGGCGGCTCTGGACCTGCAGGAAGGGGCAGATATCCTCATGGTCAAACCGGCCCTCTCTTATCTGGATGTGTTATCTGATGTGAAAAGAGAGACCTGCGTTCCGGTGGCGGCCTACAGTGTCAGTGGGGAATATTCTATGGTCAAAGCGGCTGCAAAGGCAGGTTTTGTGGATGAGGACAGCATCATCTGTGAGATGGCGGTCAGCACATACCGGGCCGGGGCCGATATCTATCTGACTTATTTTGCAAAAGAACTGGCTGGATTTATCCAGGAAGGGAGGATTGGATGAGAGCAGCAGAAAGATCGGAAGCTCTGTTCAAACGGGCTGTCGAGTGTATACCGGGCGGTGTGAACAGCCCGGTACGCGCGTATGGTGCCATCGGGGTCACACCCCGTTTTATCGCGAAGACCCAGGGGAGCCATATCTTTGACGTGGACGGCAATGTCTATATCGACTATATTGATTCCTGGGGACCCTGTATCCTGGGCCATAACGATGGACGGATCCGGGAGGCTGTCATAGAGGCATGCGGGCAGGGTTTAAGTTTCGGATGCGCTACAGAGATAGAGGTAGAGATGGCCGCGTTCATCTGCCGGCATATCCCTTCTATAGAGATGATACGGATGGTAAATTCCGGCACAGAGGCAGTGATGAGCGCCCTCCGAGCGGCCAGAGGCTTCACCGGACGGGAAAAAGTCATCAAATTTGCAGGATGTTACCACGGACACAGCGACGCCATGCTGGTGAGCGCAGGATCCGGTGTGATGGCCAGCGGTGTACCGGACAGCGCCGGGGTCACTTTGGGCTGTACGAAAGATACCATGACGGCAGTCTATAACAATCTGGCGAGCGTGGAACGGCTTCTGGAGGAAAACCCAGGACAGGTGGCTGCTGTGATCGTAGAACCCGTGGGCGCCAATATGGGTGTGGTACTCCCTGATGCGGATTTCCTTCCGGGACTGCGCAGACTCTGTGACAAACACCAGGCTCTGCTGGTCTTTGACGAGGTGATCACAGGTTTTCGTCTGGGCTTTACCGGGGCGCAGGGCTATTATGGGGTCACGCCGGATCTGACAACTTATGGGAAGATCATAGGCGCTGGTATGCCGGTAGGCGCTTACGGCGGGCGAAAAGATGTGATGGAGATGGTATCCCCGGTAGGCCCTGTATACCAGGCGGGGACCTTGAGCGGTAATCCCATCGCCATGGCAGCAGGATTGACACAGCTTAAGATCTTGCAGGCGGATCTGTCTGTCTACCAGAAGCTTTCTGATATGGGCGGTCAGCTCTATGGGAAGATGGATGGATATATCAAAGAGCATCAGATCCCCTGTCAGGTGAGCCATATCGGATCTCTGGGGTGCTTATTCTTTACAGGCAGTCCAGTCACAGACTATACCAGCGCCAAGACTTCAGATACTGTCCAGTATGCAGAGTACTTTAAACACATGTTAGGATCCGGCATCCATCTCGCGCCGGCCCAGTTTGAAGCCATGTTTTTGTCAGCGGCCCACACAGAGGAGGATCTGGACACTACTTTTGAGGCTTTCAAGCGTTTTTTTGAGGAACAGTGAGGAGGGGACTCATGAATAAAGAAAAATACGTGGCGTACGTGGGAACATATACCCATGGGAGCAGCAAAGGGATCCACATTTATGACGTAGATATGGAAGAAGGGATACTGACAGAGCGGGGCGAAGTGGCCGTGCGCAATTCTTCCTATGTGACGCGGTCAAAGAACGGGAAATATCTCTATTCCATTGAGGATGAAGGTGTGGCTGTATTTGCAGTGGATCCTACCGGGGATCTGGAACGCATCAACAGAGTGAGTATCAATGGGATGCGCGGGTGTTTTCTCTCTCTGGACCAGGAAGGGCGATATCTCTATGTAGCCGGATATCACGATGGAAAAGTGACTGTGGTGCGTACCAACCCAGACGGGAGTCTGGGCGGGATCTTGGACGGCGTATTCCACAGAGGCCTGGGCAGTGTGGCTGAGCGGAATTTCCGGCCCCATGTAAATTGTGTGCGCCCCACGCCGGATAACAAATATCTGTGTGCAGTGGACAATGGGATCGATCAGGTAAAACTCTACAGCATCGACAGGTGGCAGCATAAATTGCGTCTGGTAGATGTCCTGCGGTGTAAACGGGAATCCGGGCCGAGGATCATCCGCTTCAGCGCTGACGGACGATTTGCCTACCTATTATTTGAATTGAGCAATGAGATCAATGTCTACAGCTACGACGGAGAGGGGAAGAACCCACAGTTTGAACTGCTCCAGACCGTGAGTACGCTGTCCGATGAGCTGGATGAGATACACGATGCAGCTTCCGGCCTGGCACTGGCGCCGGATGGGAAACATCTGTTTTGTTCCACTGCCGGTGACAATTCAGTAGCTATGTATGAGATCGACGGAGAGACTGGGCTGCTCACGAAAAAATTCGCCCTGCCCATCAGCGGCGAATATCCGAAAGACCTGGCTATCTTCCCGGATTGCAGACATCTGGCAGTGGCAAACCATGAGAGCAATACCATCACCACATTCACCATTGACTATGAGAACGATCTGCTGATACAAAAAGGGCGCCCCCTCCACGTGGAAACGCCCAACTGCATCACATTTTCGAAGATAGATGCATAGAGTTTTATTTTTTCCAGATCTTTTCCAGATGTTCCATGCGCGCCCCCAACCCGCACAGGAGTGCGTCGGTCAGCACAAGGGCGGCCATGGACTCTACCACCACTACAGCCCGGGGGACGATGACTGGATCGTGGCGGCCTTTGATCTCTAAGGTGATATCCTTGCCGTTTCTGTCAGCAGTCTGCTGGGGCTGGCTGATGGAGGGCGTGGGTTTTATGTAGGCCCGCAGCAGGATCTGGCTCCCGTCGCTGATGCCCCCCAAGATGCCTCCCGCATGGTTTGAGGTTTTTGTGAGGGTCCCGTCTGCACCATAACAGAAGCTGTCGTTGTTCTGGCTGCCGCGGGAAGAGGCGGCTTTCGTCCCGTCCCCGATCTCAACAGCTTTGACAGCTCCGATGGACATGATGGCTTTTGCCAGATCAGCGTCCAGTTTGTCAAAGACAGGATCCCCGGCCCCGGGTGGGTATCCCTCAATGGAGCATTCCACCACGCCGCCCGCGGAGTCCTGCTCTTTTTTGCACTGTTCCAGGTATCCACGGGCTTTGGCAGCTGCCTGGGCATCCGGCATGTAAAAGGGGTTCTGGGTGATCACAGAGGGATCGAAGGTCTGGATCCCCACCGGCCCGATGGAACGGGTATAAGCCTGTATATGGATATCTAACTGAGCCAGGATCTTGCAGGCGATGGCTCCGGCGGCCACCCGCCCTAGAGTCTCCCTGCCAGAAGAGCGTCCTCCGCCCCGATAGTCCCGGAAACCGTATTTTGCGTCGAAAGAGAAGTCAGCATGTCCAGGACGGTACACGTGGGCAAGGTTACCGTAATCCCGGGAACGCTGATCCTGATTGCGTACCATGAGGGAGATAGGTGTCCCCGTCGTCCTCCCCTCGAAAACACCAGAGAGGATCTCCACCTGGTCAGCTTCTTTGCGCGCGGTAGCATAAGAGGTCTGTCCTGGTCTCCGCCTGTCCAGACAGGACTGTATATCTGAAACGGTGAGGGGGAGCCCCGCCGGGCAGCCGTCCACCACCACGCCCAGACCAGGCCCGTGGGATTCACCCCAGGTGGTGATACGAAATATCTTTCCAAAAGTTGAACCGCTCATATTATAAGATTCCTTTCTTCGATGTTCGCTCATCTATGACAGTCCTATTATAGCCAGATCAAAAAAAAATGTAAAGCTGGTGTATCAACAAGCTGACTTCTGTATCGTTCATACCGTCTATTTTGCCATCTGCCGCGTTGTCATCAATCGCCGTAGCCACCGCTACGCCTCATTCCTCCGCCTTGCAGAGTGACGAAA
>CANTEW010000088.1 GCA_947652925.1 uncultured Lachnospiraceae bacterium | reverse complement strand
TGGGAAACTTTATGATCTATTATAGTATAAGTGATTTATGAAAAGATATCAAGTTCATATCTGTTAAAGTTATTTATGATATAATAGCGGTGTACAATTTTTAATTTCCAAACTCCAACACTTTTCTTTTATCGTGAGATATATCTTCTTTAAAATATGTGGACAATCCTTGGACGGTAGTCCCCCTCGTCCCTTTCTAGCAAAGCTTTTTGCCAGTTTCTTTAAATCCATATACGCAAAAGTAAGCCCAGGTTTCATCTCCATCTGTGCTTTTCCCACGTATTGTGTATAATGGAACCTGTACTGTTCTTTATCAGTCCCGAAGAATCCTCCCGATAGTCTCCTTCCTCCGGGCGTAGATCTTTCTGTTTCTGCGGATATGGCGGATCTCCTTCACCATCTTCATATGTTCTTTCCATACATGCCTGGTGACTATCTTGACTATCTTGACTATCTTTTTGTCATCATAAAAAACACCGCTTTTCTGATATCTCCTATTATATCAAAAAGGCGGTTATAAATAAGCTACTTTGTCTACAGTCTAAAACACACTATAGTACTCCGTCCAGACAGTTTTTAGAGTATTGTCGTGTATAATATTGTAAGTTTTATATTGACATTAATTATTTTTAATTGACAGTTTATCTTATTACATCCTTCATTTTGTTTGATTGTTAAGATACGGATTTGTCCTTTAAAGCTTTCTATATCTGGGTGAGGTTTTGTAAGCGCCTGATAGTTCATAACGCCGCTCTCAATCTCTGCCATCTTGGATCAGCTCCCATGTTTTGGGATATAATGCCATCCAAAATGTTCAACCAGCTGGCGCGCTTCCTCTTGTTTGAACGCTTTATACAGGAAAAATCCCGCGTGGGTATTCAGATCATCAGTCACAAGGACTATCTTTTCTGCTCTTAGGTACAGGACGTCTGCCAACAAGCGGATCTGCGATCATAAATACATCCGCAACCCCATTCCTTATATATACGTGATCAACTTTTTTGGGGTTTCTTGGCTCACAGGGGACACGTTCTTCTTTTATGAGCTGTTTATTTATTTCGTCTATGCAGACCACAAGACGGAGAAAGTCATATGGGTGTTGATATACTTTAAAGACATCCACCATGGCGGCCATAAACTTCGTTCCTGCTTTTGGGATACATCATTCTTTTACGAGCCATGGCTTGACCTCGTTTTTTCATAATGTTGCATATCGTGCTGTCTGTAATGTAGTCCACGACTTCCAGACGGATCAGTCCCTCCGCGATCGCCTTGCATTGTCCAGCCGGAGAGACCTTCCGGCGAATCCAAACAGGCGATCGTGCAGATTTTTGCCTCTCCGTCCCCGATCACTGTTCTGCTGCCTTTTTCGACTGAGGTCGACTTCCATCTCTTCCGTTACAAAAGGTTTGGCAATCCCTGCAATAGTCCCATACGCTTCCTTGATGCACTCATATGACCAGCCTGCATTGCCCGGGTCTGTGATCCAGTTTTAATAATATCTGCGCATGCTTTATGCGATAGCCTTTCCTGCCCTTCTGTATAAGTTTTTTCAGTTCCTGTATCTTATCATCTGTTAAAGTTACAATATAGCGTAACCTTATTTCTGTTCTCCAAATATCTTTTTTCATAAAGTATGACAATATTTAACAGAGATATGAATCCTAACAATTGTCTGGATGGCATAGTAGATATTAAATCCTATTATCTGACCATACAGAAAATTTCATTCTAATGTAATACTATCATCTCTAAAGATTTTAGAAACACCATAATAATGTTCTAATGTCGAGTTTGCCCATTCGTTTGGACTCCAAGACAAATCCCCATCATAATCAAAACAACTATATTTAGATTTACTCCTGATAGTCGGAAGGTATATCACTTTCTTTCCTTCATTTGAACAATTTTCAAGCATTGCCGTACGCACACTATTTTGATGATCGACTTTTTCTAATTCATGTAGAGCTCTACCATATACAGCGATAGAAATAATAGAAAGAGATGCAACAAATATAAGTTGCATATTACGAAGATATTTGATATGCAAACCTGTAAATGCACTATTATAAAAAGATAAAAAAGCGATCAATAATAAAATAAGTGGCCCACTCCATACTCTGTCAGGAAAGAAGGGACTCATGATCATGGAATATGATGCACCCAAAAAGCCAAGGATATATATCAAAGTAATAGAGAATTTATCCAATTCATCATAAATATATTCCTTCGATTTCTTTTTATCACATTTGATCAGTATATAAAAAGAGATCATAAGGATAAATATTACAATAAGAAATGAAAAATAACCTACAAAATCCAATGATATCCTAACAATATTTGTCAAAATCCTTGAAAAATCGATTCCGCCTGCAGTTTCCATACGTTTTAATTGCCCAGGTGATGTCAATAAAAAAATACATCCTGCAATATTTCCGGTCAAACCACCTAAAATCCATGCACGTATCTTGATTTTATGTATTTTATAATAAACAATATAAGCCAACACTATCGCTATAAGAGTCACTCCTGTATTTTCATTAGTTGCGCCAGCTGTAAAACCAAATAAAGACATAAAAGTCAATCTTATGACCGAACAAAATTTATATAGACTATTTTCTACCCCCCCCCTTGTTTTCTGACTAAATTGCTAAAAGGAATCAAGTAAAGTAATATCAACAAAATCCCGTACATATAATTTGACGAACCTGTCAACCAAAGGAAACTTTGTCCAAATGCCGGTGTAAATAAAAATAAAGAGCAATAAATAAATATAAGAAAGGAAATATGATCTCTCAATCTGAGCCCTATCGCGTGATAAAATATCAAGACCCCAAGAAGTAAAAACGAGAAAGTATGTATGATATTAAACCATTTTTTTCCGATCAATAAAAAAAGTTGAGCAAAAATATGGACCACAACTCGTCCATTTGATGAATAATAATGAGTCTGCATAGAACGAGGTATATCTTTCAAATCTGAAATCCTTTTCCCACTATAAAAAGAATATGAATATGTATAGTCATCTCCAAACATTGGCGTTTTGATATTCATTATATAAAAAAATATACCTGTCAATATAAATACAAATAAAAGAACTATTCTTTTATCTGTATGTAAAATCCGTGTCTTTATCACATATTTGTACATATAGTCCCTCCAAATAAATTTTTCCATCAGCTCCATTATCATCTCTGGTGTTTCATAAAACTATCTCAATCCTCACACTATTGCTTTTTCCAAAGCAAATTGCGTTCAATATTGGAATTTGATCGATGACTTTTGTTATACCCATTGATATAAAATTATCGAATAGAAATGAAACAATACTATCTACAGACCTTCATCACCTTTTCCACACATTTACAAATAAAAATAGTTAATATTATGATGATCGTCCTCAAATATACACTATCCATATATAAAGTGATAAATTTTTGTACTGCTTCCCTGATTTCCTTGCAGGAAAAAACATTATTGGTCACGGAATCTTTCAGCCAGCTCCAGAGTTTTTCTATTTTATTCAAGTTCGGACTATATGGCGGCAGAATACAATTTTCCCTTCCGGGTACAGGGATAGGAGATTTTTCAGGAACCGCAGAGAAACTTCCGTATCATATTTTTTTATGTTCGTCCATACAAATATGTCCTGTTTCATAGTCCAGACAGTCCACGAGTTTCACCCTTTCGTGTTTTCCGTAAGTCAGGATGATCTTTTGTTTTCCTTTCAAGAAACAGGTCTTCTGGACAGCCTGGTGATCCCGGAGCATAGATCCATCTTCAAACAGGATTGTGGGGATAACATTATCCAGAAGTTTTTTAAGTTCTCAAATGTTTTTCAAAACTGTTCCTGCTTTTCAAAGTCTGATATTTTCAGAGTATATATAGACCTGGTATAACTGAGCCCAACAAGTTCAAAAAGATCCACCATTCCGCGGGCACTGAATGTTACGCCAAAGTGCATTTTTACTAAGGAACATATACCAGTGCCCGCCTCATCTGGTGTCTGAGAGAAAATACACCCCCTAAAACGGATAGCTGGCCAAGCCGTCCTGGTTTGAACACTATCAATAAAATCTTTCTCCTTTTGTCCAACTATACGATATAAATATCCCCTAAAATCTTTATTATATCTTCATCCACATCTGGATCGAATTTCCTGGCAAACATCATGGGAGACGAACATAATTCATTACGGTCAGCTTTAGTAAAGATATAAGGCTGTCCACGTCTCCAATCGATAAGTCGCATGATCGCATCAGGTTCATTATCGAAGGACATATGGTATAATTTCTCTTTATAAGAAGAATTTGCAACAATTGTCTGTAAGAAAATCTCATCGCCACATTGAGAATATTTAAAAGTCTTTTCGATCCAAAATCTTTTGGACAAAATAAAACGCGCCAAGTTATCTGTAATACTAAACCAATTAGTTCCTTTTTGAAAAGAAATCTTTTTGCTATATTTATTTCTGATATGGAGCAGTCGTTGTACTTTTAAACAAAGAAAATTTGCTACACGAATCAAAAATCCAGCTTGTCCGCGCCCAATCCTTTCCTGAAAAAAATAATATAGCTCAATACGTTCTCTATATCTAAAATCTGGATATTCAAAACGCACAAATTCTTTCCCTGCATTTTTTTTAAAAAAATCATGGAATACATCCTGTGTCTGAATCAACAGATCAGCTCCAGAAATCAGATGATAATATTGATATCTTTTTGATCTAGTAGCTGAGCTGAGCAGGAGTAACTCGGCGTTTATCTGACTATATCCGCCCCAATTTACATTCGTACGTTTTATATGGAAAACATTACTTTTTAATGCTAAATTTTCTATTTCTACATTATTATAACTATCATTCTTGATATCCATATGTATGTAGATATCGTTTCTTATATCATCGATCATTTTGATCAATGTTTTTAATGTCAGATCATTTTTATGAGCCATTATCAAAAATGCATGTTTTATAGTTTCTTTTGCATAAACCATTATAATTTTTTTCTTTCCTTTCAGTATTCTATATTAATCTTCAATATCTATGGATGCTGCATGATCTCAAAAATGATATGACACTCCCTAACGATCGATCTTTTAGTACATATACAATCTCTTTCTATCCATATCATAGCTCAATTCGATGCAACGATATAAATCTCTCCAGCAATATCTGGGTATTCCTCACCCAGCCTTAAAAATGCGTCGATCATCTTCATGTCCCAATCTTCTTCAATCTGTCCATTTGATATTGGTTTTAACCAATATCCCCCACATTGTTGTATATGAGCTCCGGCATCGAGAAAATCCTGTTTCAATGATTCCATATCATAAATCCGCCGATGACCATTTTGGATATCTGTAGGATTTAGCTGTTTAGTTGTTTCCAGCATCCCCATCGTCACAGCTGCCTGTCTGTGTATACTCTCTGAGTTTGGGGCGGCCGCAATGATCATCCCCCCATTCGCTAACCAAGACATAGCTTTTTTTAAGATATAGACAGGGTCTTTAACATGCTCTAACACATGTCCCATGATGATATTATCGAACTGCATATCCGGTACAAACTCTTCAAACAAACATGTATATCCCCGGATACCTTTATGTCGTTCCATGATATTTTTGACAAAAAAATCGGCTCCATCCACGATCGTATAATTGTCATGGGAAGGATATAGAAAATCTGTCATCACACCTTCTGCAGGGCCTAACTCAAGTATACTTCCGGGTCTCAGATATCTCTTGAATATCTCTCCACAATATTTTGTAGCCATCCACATGATCTTACTATCAGAATAATGTGCGCTTTTCGAACATTCTATTACCCTGATCTTTTCTTTATTATCCATCTTTTTCACCTTCACTTTGTAATGACCAAAGTGCCCTCTTCATCAGGGAGGGGTATGGTTGGCATTCGTATATTATGTGATCTTTCATATTCATCAACAGCTTTTTTTATCCCAGCAGAAAATTTATCATTATTATAATCATGGAGCATTATATAGCCACCTTCAGAAAGCCTGGGATAGAAATATTCCAATCCTTTATAGATAGGCGCATACAGGTCGCAATCCAAAGATACCAGAGAAAA
>CANTEW010000087.1 GCA_947652925.1 uncultured Lachnospiraceae bacterium | reverse complement strand
TCCGACTATGCCGGATCTTTACTTTGTTGGAATCAATTTTGCAAACTTGTTTCGCAATTGCCTAATATAAATACTCTCTTCAGATGATCCACAGTGAACATCTTACGACAGACCTCGATCACTTTTTGGATCGTTACCAAGGATCGGGAGCCTCATTACTTCGTCACAACACTTTTTGCCTTAGACCAAGCGGAATAAAATCCTATTTTATCACCTTTCACATTTGCCGCTTTATATGTACGGATCCTCACATAATATTTCTTCTTCGCTTTTGATCGAGAGATAAGTTTTGATGTGGTCTTGTTCTTATCTATTTTTATGATCCTGCTCCTGTCCCCTTTAAATCTGTTGTTTTCAGAGTATTGGATCTGATATCCTGTCGTCTGGGACATCTGTTTTTTTCCATTTCACAGATATCCTTTTTGATCGAGCAAAGACTCTGGATAGGCTGGTCTCCTTTGGAATGATCCAACTTGTCTCTGTTTTTGCCACGGGATAGCAGATCAATTCCGTTTTCATTTTGTTGAACAATATAGCATTTTCAGCGACATATGCTCCATTCTCCCCTGCGACTTCGATATCTTCCAAAAATCCGCAGTCCTTAAAAACTCCTTCCCCTATCTGAGTGATTCCAGCAGGGATCACACTTCCCATTCCCAATCCTGGCTTTCTTTGACACAGATTTCTATCACATCCTTTTCCTGCTCAGCATCAGCCACCGGTCCTTCCCCACTCGGCAGCTCTTCCTGTATACCTTTTTCCTGTGTCACAGCCTCTCCATCACTTGCCAGTACTTCTCTCAGATCCTCCTGCTCTTCCCATACTCTCCATCCCGTGCCCTTTCTCATTATTTGATATATTTCTTTATATTCTTCCTGCTCGTCTTATACATCTTCAGGTCTACATAATCCCTGTCCCACACTTTTTTCTTTTTCCAGTATGCTTTTTTTTGATATCTTCTTTCCCGCATAAGAATAACTATAAACTGGCTTTCCGTTGACCACCCTTTCTTCTATCATGGACAGATAGACCTTCTTGAGTTTACCCGACTTACTGATAGTCAGATACCAGTCTTGTATACTCCCACAACCGCCCCACAATCCATGGATACGTTTTGTCTTTTTATTATAACGGTATCCAAAAGTCGTCGTATCTTCCCCTATCAGCTGCACGACCCCATTACGATATTTATATATGATCAGCCTGTACGGGGAGGCCTCATGGGACACGACCAACTCTTTCGATCCATCTCTGTCTATATCCATCATAAAGAACCACGGATAACCAGTCGCATCCATATAATACCGATATTCTCTCGCTGCCTTTTTCTTTGATGTGCTGGACACTTTTGCCGACACTTCTACTGGAAAAATACCGCCTGCTGTCCCCGGCACACTAAAACTGCACAAAGTTATGACCAAGATCATCATACATATAATACTTTTCTTCATCATCCTTTCCCCCTATTATCTAAGATCAATTGTTTTTTGCCCCAATATCTGGTATGATCCATACTATAGATCTGACTACACACATATGACAGGAGTTATCATGTTAAATATCAACAACTACCTCACTCGCAACAGCATCTGGCCTGGTATCTTTTCTTATGTATCAGACCACGCCGAAATGTATCACAGTACCTTGACAGTCCCTTTTACGGATGACGACCTGCTGAAACTGCTCAAAAAGAACGCCCAGGAGATCTTCTTCAAAAATGAATATGATCCATTTAGAAAAGCCATCACCGCTCTAAGAAAAGGATCCGCTGATTCCCTCAAAAAAGAAAACTTGTATCGGCTATGTTACGCTTTAAAACTTGATTCGGACGCACAGGCACAAGAGCTGTTCCAACATCACCTCCACCAGAACGAATTATCAGCCCGTTCTTTAGATGAGTTCATCTTAATGGCTGCGTTAAAGCTCCATCTATCCTGGAAAGATGCCCTCGCCCTCCGCCAGAAATATACCCTTCTGATCACTCCGCAACCCACAGCACCAAGGACCCTCGAAAAAGGACTGACTGCTGAAATGTACCACACAGCTATAAATGAAAAGATACAGGACATTGGTGGTCTGATCTGTTTTCTGGATGATCCGGATAACCTGGCATTCTTTTCCAAAACACGGAACACTCAATATCTTGCCCTCTTCGACGACATAGCGCTGGAGATCTTATACAGGAATGACGGAGAACAGATCATAAACCTCTTTCCTTTTTGCGGAGACCTTGAAAAAGAGACGATTCAGAGATATCACCTCTCTTTGTTTGGACTTCTCAGCGACGACAGCGGGGATTTCCTCACGATGCAGGAGATCTCTTCCCTGTGTCAAAAATTTGAACATGTATTCATGACCTATGATAATTTCTGTATGCTGGTGCAGCGCAAACGCCCCACTGATATCTCATCTGGAACATTTATGCTGAATCTTTTGAAAAATCTGCTGACAGATGAACAAGAGATGGAACACGACTTTTATGTTGATCTCCTAGATCCGGAAGAATTTGCTGAGGTCTGTGATGATATCCTCATTTATTTCGAGTTTCCCGCCTTGGATCCTGCCCACGACAATTTTGAACGTCTGCTCATGGATGTATATACAGAAACCCTGGACGATCATCCAAACGTCAGCAACACACGCTTCCAGGAACTCTATCTGCAGAACCTACGGAAATACCTAAGAACGATCGCCCACGCCTGAACCAGCTTCCAGGCGTATGGGCTGCCAATTTCCTTCTTTCCTGCCCCTTGTTCTCTCATTGCAGCCTTGATCTTATATTCTTTATTTTTCTTAGCAGAGATGTGCTTGCGTTCTGTCAATACAGCGAGTATCTATAAACATTGTATATACGATCTGTTTCTTTGTTTTTTCATATTTAAGATCTTCGTATGTTCTTTTTTCATGGTCATTTACTTCCTTTCCTTTTTCCTGCCGACTCTGTATAGATCCCCGTTACCGCCATATGTGACTATTGGAGACATTTTTATAATATATGTCTCTATTTGTTAAGTATCGATGCATATTTTTTTGTGATCGTTATAATTATAGATATTATAAGCGGACAGCTTCCAAACCTTTCTATGCAAAACTATTTGAAATACTCCAAAGTCAACAAAAACAATATTGGAGCGGAGTGGATATATGGAAAGAAATAAGCTTAGCTTAAAATCACTGGAATTAAGACAGGAACACGGCCTGACCCAAAAACAGTTATGTGAAGACCTGAACATCAGCCGCTCAAATTATTCATATTTTGAATGCGGAAGAAGGATCCCGGATATAAATACCCTCCTATTGATCGCCCACTATTACAATGTATCCTTAGATGAACTTGTGACCGGCTCATCCCCGGTACCCGTACGCACAACAGACACATCTTCCAACGATCAAGGACTTACCATCATCCGACATCTGCGTTCCAAACACATACCTGTTAAGAACATCATGGAATTATCAAAAACAGATTTTGATTTTCTGACGACTTATAAAAAGCTGTCCGCAGATAATAAAGCAGAATTGTCTTATTTAATGAACTACAAATTAAAAAGACAATCCAGGTAGCAGGCCCCTGTACAGCTTTAAGGGGCTTTCTACCGTACTCCAATGCGTTTTCTTGATCATGATAACATGATCATCTCACTTATCCGTCCCGACTTTCCAAAAAAAGCAGCCGGTCCTACAGACCAACTGCTTTTTCCATACTCTATATCTTATTTTACCACCCCGGATCAGAAAGCCCCATCCAATCCTGATGTGTCGAGCATCAGCCCATACACTTTTTCCATATCCTCCTCGGATAGCTCATATGACCCATCTTTTTCCTCCACACCTACGGTGGCTGTCTGTGCTTCTTTATAGTATACATTATCTATATTTTTCTCTGCAGAATCCAGCAGCATTTCGATCGAGGCATTATAAATATCCATATCCGTGACCGTCCCGTTGGCGATTCCTTCTGCATTTGCCTGTGCATACGCTGTCACTTCTCCCTGCATTGTTTCCCACAGGCCATCGAACAGCCCTGCTACAGGCTCTACAGCCACATCCACTGTATAACTGTCCTTACCTGTCTCCACCGCCTCTCCCACTGTATATCTTGTCTTTCCCAGCATCTCCTTGTATATTTCCTGGAATCTACTCATCACCTCATCGGAAAATCCCGCCTCATCATGTATTTCTGAAAAAATTCCATCCAAATACTGCTGATAGTAGTCCTGTGTAGCTTCATCCGAATCCTCCAGATAAGCCTTGATCGCATCCATATCGCCTTTCGTACTCATATCCAATGTGGCTTTCACAAAACCTGCCGCATCAAGACCCGCAGCCTCCCGCCAGATCCCCCACAGGTCAAGACCATCAAGCTTTGTAAGATCTATCAGATGCGCCCCTACTTCTTCCAACCCTGATACCGACATATCCTCTTTATCCTCTATCTCAACTGTGACTGTTTGTGCGTCTGCATAAGTCAACTCTTCCATTTTATCTCTGACAACATCAAAAAATACCTTACATACCCCATCATCGATCTCGCCCTCCGGTGTCGTCCCATTCATAACACCATCTTTATGCGCATTATAATATGAAACACATCCTTCTTTTACAGGTGTTTCCAGATCCTCAAAGATCCCGGATATGGGTTCCACATCAACCTTTACTCTATAACCTTTTTCCGTTTCCTCAGCTTCGCCCACCGTGTATTTTGCATTTTTCAAGATATCCGACAACAATCCCTGCCATTCCTGCTGTGACTCTTCTGAAAGATCAAACCCGTCAAACCAGCTTTCTGCCATCTCTTCCCATTCCTTGGCAGAGACTGCTTTCACTTCTTCCAGTCCCTCCTGATCCTGTACATATTTTTTGATCGGCTCTGCATCACCTTTTACATCCAGATCCAATACCGCTTTTACATAATCAGAAGCATCAAACGCCTTTTGGCATCCTGCCAATAAGGCCAACGCCAAGACACACGATAACCCTATCCCTGCGACCTTTTTCATACGTCTTTCCATTTACTTTGTTTTCTCCTTTCTTTTGTAAATATACTTTTACATGATCATATTATACATTAAGAACCTTTCCCTGCAAAGACGGTATCGTAAGATCTTACACGCGGCCTGGATACAGTGCATCGATCCCATGTAGACGCGCCGCATCGCCCTTACTATTCCATGGCCCAATCCCGGCTCCGCGTCTGGAGTTTCACCATGCGGGCATATATGCCGTCCTTTTTCAGAAGCGCATCGGAACTGCTCTGCTCTGCTACTGTCCCGTCAGAAAGGACAACGATCTTATCCGCCCCGGCAACGGTACGCATACGGTGGGCAATGATCATGACCGCCTTATTCTCGATCAGCCTTGACAGGGACCCCTGGATCAGTGTCTCATTCTCCACGTCAAGGCTTGCCGTCGCCTCATCCAGCAGGATGATCGGGGCATTCTTCAGAAATGCCCGCACGAGCATCCTTGCGTCCCAGGCGGATATTCTCCATGACCGTGTTGTTAAACAGCGTCACATCCTGGAACACGATGGGATACAGGGACATCAGCGATCCCGGATCGATCTTCGAGATATCCATGCCGTCTACCGTGATCTTTCCCTTCTGGATATCCCAGAACCTTGAGACAAGGCGGGAAACTGTCGTCTTTCCACCACCAGAAGGCCCCACCAGCGCAGTGACCTGCCCCTGCTTTGCGGTAAAGGATACGTCTTTTAAGACCGTTTCCCCGCTGTATAGGAAAATCCCACATGATCAAAGGTAATGTCATATCCTCTATTTGTCAGTTTTTCCGTGCCTTCCTGTCCCGGGTGGCTTAAGATCTCGTCCATCCTCCTGCACTGGATATTGAGCGTCAGCATCATTGCCATCAGGTTATCGAGAGCGCCGATCAGGGGATCATACACACGGGAGACCAGTATCAGGAAAGCAAATAAGGTCAGCAGTGTGATCTGCCCGTCCGCGCAGGCCATCTGCGCCTGGTCCACCCTTTGCTCCGATTTCCCTCTGATCCCTGATGTCAGGAACAGGATCCCAAAGGAAACCGGGAGTACCCACAGGGCAGCCAGCGCCATCTTCCAGTTGGAGATAAAATGCCCACTGCGATCAGCAGATGTAGGACGGATTTTGCGGACATTCAAAATAAACCTCCATGCCCCGCGAGGCTTGGCACCACCATGAATGAAACATTGA
>CANTEW010000086.1 GCA_947652925.1 uncultured Lachnospiraceae bacterium | reverse complement strand
TGTTAATACATTATATTACTTTGATATATAAATATGAAATCTGGTCTACTCTCCAAAATCCAATACCCATATCATATCCACAAAACAATAAACAAAATAAAGTCTACCATACGTAAAAATCATCTGAAACGCATGGCAGACTTTTAAAATTCCCACTATATGTTGATCCTAGAAATTTAATCTTTCTTGAATAAAATAATTCTCTTTACATTTCATCCCATATTTTCAAAATTAAATTTTGTAATTATATTAATCTAAAACCGCTCCCGATCACTTAATGGTTTGTGCGTAGTAAAGTTGTAAAGTCTTCTATAATGGATACCATTAATTGATTTATACTGATAACGAATATCATCCGCTTTTGGCTCGCATATTATATTGTTTCCATTTGAATGACCCAAATATGTAGCTTGTGTAAAAGCAAAAACAGTCTCCGAAAAAAGAATTGTCAAAATGTAAACAACTATCGATACAGTGATTACCTTTTTCTTCAATTTTTCCCTCCTCATATATCGGTAAATTTCTAAAATCAACCTCAATCTCATTATCATTTGCATATGATGAAAAATATTGACCATCTAAATAAAGATCATAATTTGATCCAATTTTTATAAAATACGAATTTTCCTGAACATAATTAAATATCTCACATCCATCTTCATCATATTTTGGCTTAGAAGATTCCTCAAACACAAAAGTAAATGACAACAAAAAAATAACTAAACTAATAAATATCCCTTTCCATGTGTAACCGCGGACATTTTGACTGAACATCACCTGAAACCTCTGTAATACTTCAGGTTTCCCTCCACTTTTTACCAAAGTATGTACACGCATCTTACCAGATCTGCCTGCAAGTGTATGTTGTACCGTTTTCTTGATATATACTAAATAACGCAATTTCTCTTCTGGCGCTAATGTTTTTATGACACTATGATCTACTAAAAGTTCCTGCGCCTGTGTCACTATTTTGGGCAAGAGACAGGATATGATCGGATTCCACCAATAGATCGCTGCTAAAAAAGCACACAGACTTTTTTCTCACACCAAAGACAGCAGCTGACCCAAACAGGTCAGAACTCACGACCGTGCATTTATCCTTCTTTCCTGGGAAAAGTTCCTTGAATACTTTGCCGAAAACAGCTCTTGTTCCAGCTGCTTCTACCCATGACATCCTTGCTAGTTCCTTTTTACATGCGATCGATCCTAAAACCCATTTCCATAAAAAAACAACTATACCTAACGCCCACGCAAACATTATGATCATTTCCAGAGTGACTGATATCCCACCCACCGAAAACATCCTACGCCGAAAACAAGTCAGCAGAAAAGGCAGTAAACGGGTAGAATAATAACTTTTTGTCAGATGGATAC
Source organism: uncultured Lachnospiraceae bacterium (assembly GCA_947652925.1). Lineage (GTDB taxonomy): Bacteria > Bacillota > Clostridia > Lachnospirales > Lachnospiraceae > MGBC164599. The sequence goes on along the minus strand of CANTEW010000086.1, from coordinate 4,990 downwards.
TCTTCTCCAGCATACCATTCTGATCCTCATAATATCTTCCACAAAGATCAAAAGGCATAAACCCCCTTGCCAATACCAATAATACACATAGATATAGGCACACGACCCCAAACCGGGACAATATCTTGTTTTTCTTTAACAAGATATACAGAAAGACCGTCATAACGGTAACGGCTATCCCAGAAGCAAAAAAAGCTGACAAAGAACATTCCAAAGTTCCCAGCATCTCCCTATGGACACTATCTGTTCTCCATATCTTCCCTATACTGCCTGATCATATCCTCCATCTGTCCGATCATATCCTCCAGATCTTCATCTGTGCCCTCGGTATCAATGAGAGCAGACAGATAAGTGAGGACCCCCTTCTTTACACTAGGACTCTCCACAAGGTCATCCATGATCTTCTTCTGCTCATCGTAAGCCTGTTTCGTGACCACAGGGGCGTAGGCTTTTCCCGTCCGTGTCTTTGTCTTTACGATGGAATCCACCTGCAGATACCCTTTATCCTGCAAGATCACCAACACCTTAGCCACGGTATTGCGTTTTAACTGCGGATGCGTGTGCAAGATCTCCGACAGACCGCAGGGATGTCCGATCTCCCAGATCGCATACATGATCTCTTCTTCTTTTGGAAAAAGAAGCTGCATCTTCTCACCTCCTCCACATCTGTAGGCTTTTATAATGTATCAACTATACCATATTATGATCATATTGTAAATACACTATTATCGATCTCTGATATCACGGCTGGATCGCCCTGTATATTTTAAAATGCTTTTTACTTGACTTGACCAGACAGATAGGCTATCCTTATCTTAAACATATTTGGATATCTGTCCCAACCACTCCACACAAAAGAAAATACATGGGTATAAAAGCGGGAGGCTCTTAATGAATGAAAGTAACATAGACCAACAGACCAGTGACGATACACTGTATAGATTAGCAGAACTGTTCAAAGTCTTTGGCGATCCCACCAGGATAAGGATCTTACATTCTCTGGCAGAAGATGAATTGTGTGTCCAGGATATCGCAGACAGGCTCTCCATGACCCAGAGCGCCATATCCCACCAACTGCGCACATTAAAGCAGATGGCTCTGGTAAGATTCCGTCGGGAGGGCAAGACCATCTACTACTCCCTGGCTGACGATCATGTAAAGACCATCATGGCCCAGGGACTGGAACACGTATGTGAATGATGAAACCCGGCGTTACCGCCGGGCCAATTCCCTTGTGATATCTTCCCAGCTCACTCCTTTCTCCGCCATCAGCACCATGACGTGATACAGGAAGTCAGCGATCTCGTACTTTATCTCCTCTTTATCGGGGTTTTTTGCCGCGATCACGATCTCCGTACATTCTTCCCCGACTTTTTTCAATATCTTATCGATCCCTTTGTCAAAGAGATAATTGGTATAGGAGCCTTCTTTCGGATGCTCTTTCCTGTCCTGGATCACCTGATACACATCCTGGAAGACTTTCAGCGGATTGGTATCGTCATACTCCTTGCTGACCAATTCCTGGAAAAAACAAGTGCGGCTCCCGGTATGGCAGGCGGCCCCCACCTGCGCTACTTTTGCAAGGATTGTGTCATTATCGCAGTCCAGTGCCATGGATCTCATATACTGGAGATGGCCGGAGGTCAGCCCTTTCGTCCAGAGTTCCTGTCTGCTCCGGCTCCAGTATGTCATCTTGCCTGTGCGCAGGGTCGTCTGGAATGCTTCCTCGTTCATATAAGCCAGCATCAGCACTTCATCTGTCTGATGATCCTGCACCACCACAGGGATCAGCCCATCCCCGTTCAGCTTAAAGTCACTCCAGGCGACCGCACTCTCATAGGTATTGACCGGGATCCCCCGCTCCTTACACACTCTCTTAAGATCCATCAAGGATGTATCCATACGGCTCACGAAAGTCCCGCTGATCCCCTGGATGTGCCCGTCCTGCAGGAGAGCCACCGCATCCTGCTCAGTACCCCCGTCCATATGCAGGATCGCCGGCGTATCCAAGATCCCTTTGATCTCTCCATACACATCTTCCGATACCAGCAGGACGCCGGCATATTGTCTGATGTCCTGCTGACAGGACTGATACTCTCTCACACCCGGGATATATACTGCTATCTTATCTTTTCCGAATCTGTCAGACACTTCTCCCAGCATTTTTACATTACTGTCTTTGGAAAGATCTAAGACTACCCTCTGACAGCCTGCATACAGGAGCTTTTTCACATCTTCCACCCGGTCCACATGTCCCGCCGCCGTCACCGGCGCCTGACAGATCTGGCAGATTTCTTTGATATCGCCGATGGCCACCTCATGTTCTCCGTCTGTGACGGAAAGGTCATAGACCAGCAACCCGTCGGCCCCGTTGTCACTATAGGATCTGGACAGACTCTTTATATCCCCGTCCCGGAACAGGCAGGGTCCCTCTTGCTGCCCCCGCCCTGCCACTGCCTTTCCCTGGTACAGATACAGACAGGGGATCATCCATTTATCACTCATGGTATTTTTTCCTCCTTATAGGCTCCCTTTTGTGGAGAGTACATCTACGATCCTGGGATCGATAGCCGTCGCCTCATCCAGCGCTTTTGCAAAACTCTTGAAGATCCCTTCCGCTATATGGTGATCGTTGTGGCCGGAGAGTACTCTGATATGAAGGTTCATCCCCGCGCTGTAAGAAACTGCATAAAAAAATTCCCGTACCATCTGGGTGCCCATATCCCCGATCCTGTCCGCCCTAAAAGACACCCCGTCCATGACAAGATAAGGCCTGCCGGAAAGATCCACCGCGCACAGCACCAACGCCTCGTCCATGGGGAGGATACAGCTCCCATAACGCTTCAGACCTTTCTTATCTCCCACTGCCTCTCTGATCACACCGCCCAGCACGATCCCCATATCCTCAATGGTATGATGATCATCCACATACAGATCCCCTTCTGCACGTGCAGACAGGTCAAAAAGTCCGTGGCGGGCAAATCCGTGGAGCATATGATCAAAAAAACCGATCCCCGTAGCAATATCCGCCTGCCCGGACCCGTCCAAGGAGAGTCTTACCTTGATCTTTGTCTCTTTTGTGTCCCTGCATATCTCTGCTGTCCTTCTCGTCACTTTGCCGTCTCCTTTTCCTATGATCATATCACAGACCGTATCGCACGGATGATGCTCCCGATCCGCTCGCTCTCCATCTTCATGCTGACCTGGTTCACCACCATCCGGGCGGACAGCGGACAGATCTCTTCCAGTACATGCAGCCCGTTCTCCTTGAGCGTGGTCCCTGTCTCAACAATATCCACGATCACCTCTGAGAGGCCCACGATGGGCGCCAGCTCGATCGATCCGTTCAACTTGATGATCTCCACCGTTTGATGCTTTTTATTATAGAAATGGTCTTTCGCGATGTTCGGATATTTTGTGGCGACCCGGATCAGCTGGCCATGATCCAGGAGTTCACGGGCAGAGTCCGGACCGCAGACACACATCTTACATTTCCCGAACCCAAGATCTAAGACCTCGTATAATTTACGGCCTTCCTCCATGATCGTGTCTTTTCCCACAATGCCGATATCCGCCGCTCCATATTCCACATATGTAGGAACGTCCGGACCCTTTGACAGAAAGAAACGCAGCTTCCTCTCCTCGTTTACAAAGATCAGCTTCCGGGAACCCGGGTCTTTCATCTCCTCGCACCGGATCCCCACTTCCTCAAATAACTCCAGGGCTGTCTTAGCCAGACGCCCTTTTCCCAGGGCAAATGTCAAATATCTCATGGAACCATCCCTCTCCTTTGCAGTACCACATTCTTTCCTTCCCGCCGCATAGATGACGCCCGCTGGATAGCCTGGCGCCTGTCCTCTCCATCATAGAAGATGACTTCCGTCTCCTGTGTGAGAGGGACTTCTATACCCTGTCTGTCCAACGCGTTCATCAGATGCTCCATCACAAGAGTGAACCCTATAGAAGGACACTCTTTCCCAAAATGTCCCAATAGATGGTTATAGCGCCCTCCCTTAAGGATGGGCTGCCCCGTCCCATATGTGAAGGCCTGCATGATGATACCCGTATAATATCTATATTTGCTCAGCATCCCCAGATCGAAAGTGATATACTGGCTGCACCCATACATCTCCAGGATACGGTAGATCTCCTCCAGACGTTCGATCGAAGCCAATGCTTTGACATTCTTTGTCATCGTCTTCGCCTTATCCAGGATCTCCACAGACCCGAAGAGATGGGGCATCTCTGAGAAGACCTCTGTCAGCTCCCGGCTCAGACCCTGCCTGCGGACACACTCCTCCACACCGAAATGGTTTTTGATCGAGATCAGTCCACGCAGCTCTTCCACCACATCTTCGGGCATCCCGGCCCCTTCCAGCAGAGATTTGAAAAAATCCACCTGCCCCACGCTCACCTGGAGATCTTTCAGACCAGCTGCTCTCAACAGATCGATCGTCATGGCCAGGACTTCCGCGTCACTGTCCGCAGAAGCGTCCCCCATCATCTCCACGCCCATCTCCGTCACTTCTTTCGGACGTCCCTGATAACTTGAGCTGTTGAGGAATGTATTGCCCTGATAACAGAGCCTGATCGCCTGCCGCATGTCTTCCTCTACAAAATATCTTGAAGCCGCCCGCGCGACCGAGGGCGTATGATCGGGCCGCAGGACCAGCGTATCACCCTCCCTGTCAAAAAATTTATACAGATCCTTGGACGGGATGGTCCCGATCTCACGGCTGAACACGTCAAAATACTCAAAAGTAGGCGTTTCGATATCTTCATATCCGTAAGAGACGAACACATCATGCAGTTTTTTCAGCAGTACTTTCTTGCGGGCGCACTCCCTACCGTAGATATCCCGCACTCCTTCAGGTGTATGGATCACACGTTCCATGTCTTTCCCCCTTTATCACGTTAAAATCCTGATTTCCCATTATAAGCGATTCCCCCCAGCCTGTCAATCCCGCAGCGCCAAATCCTTCTGCAGCCC
>CANTEW010000085.1 GCA_947652925.1 uncultured Lachnospiraceae bacterium | reverse complement strand
CTCCCCCTTAAATGGAGCTATACGGTTGCAAAAAGCGTAAACTGTCCGCAGGGTAGACCGCTCACGGGAAAGCATCCACTGGAAGCTTTCCCGCACACAGAGCGAAAAAAAGCTGGGGCCCCTGAGATGGAACATTTCAGGGGCTTCTCTACCTACATCGTTTAATACACCCATGCAGATGCGGTTGGGGGCTGTAAAGCGTTGGGAGAGGTAACGCAGGGATGCATTGATCTCACCATCGGGTCCGCCGGACTGTTAAAACCTATGATATTTTTCACCTCCGCGTGTATGCGGGGGATTATTTATAATAGTAGTAAAATAATAGTTTTTTGTTTGGTTTATCATATACGATCTTTTCTACTACACTGCGTAAAGCCTGCCCTTTGATCTCATATGGCACGTCTGGATCCGACAAGACCTCATATACGCTATGGATCTTTTTGAGCATTTGGACGGAAGAAGCATCTCCGAGTTTTTTTTCTTGGAGTTTATTTAACTGGGCTTGCAGTTTTGCACGTTCATCGGAGAGACGCGTTTTGTTTTCGCGATATTCTTCTATGGTATCTATCCCATTCTCATATGCCTGCCGGATGCGTTCCATCCGAGTGTCCAGTCGTACAAGTTCATTTTCATACAGAGCGGCGGCATCTCCTTCTTTTGATATCGGTGGGATGTATCTGTATGTGATCTCTTGTGAGTCCAGGACGTTCCTCACGGAGTCTAGAACGCCTTTAGTCAGTTTTTTTTCACTGATACATACAGACTCTTTGTGCCTGCCTTTGGAGTAATTATAACATTGGAAGAACGGGCAGTTTTTGGATGGGTTGTAAGATAGGTTGGCTCCACAGATAGGGCATTTAACAATACCGGAGAGCCAGTGTCTGCAGGCACTCACTGCGTGCTGTCCTATGGGCTTAAAAATGCTGTCCATATATTTTATCCTCGATTCATACTGTTCTTTTGAAAGCCTGGTCTCGTGGGTGCCTATGAACTCATGACCGTTCCATCGGACCAGGCCATAATAGAAAGGGTTTTTCAATACCATTGTCACGACACGTTTTTCAAATAGATTCCCCCGGCGGGTACGGTAGCCAACCTCGTTGAGCTTGCGGGCTATGGTGGTAGGTTCCATGCGTTGGTTGTCGTACATGTCGAAAATGGCGGCCACGATCTTGAAATCATCTTCGTTTATGATAAAGGGCCTGCCTTTCCCGACCGCCTCGTAACCTAGGGGCGGTGTCATCTGGTAACCATTTTGAAGGGCTTTCTCTGTCATCCCACGGACAACTTCACCAGATAACCGGATAGAATAGTATTCATCCATCCATTCGATGATACGCTCTATCAGGGAGCCAAAAGGGCCTTCGATCAATGGCTCTGAGATGCTGACTACGTCCACGCCGCATTGACGCCGCAGGAGAGATTTATATACAATGCTTTCCTCCTGGTTGCGGGCAAAGCGGGAATATTTCCAGACGAGTATCACATCAAAAGGATGTTCCTGGGATTTGGCGTCAGCGATCATCTTTAGGAATTGGGGCCGTTTGTCCGCTTTCCTGCCGGATATGCCGTGTTCCTGGTATATGTATTCATTGTAGAGATGCAGCCCATTTTTTTGACAGTATTCTTTTCCCAGCCGGACTTGTGCATCTGGCGAGAGTTCGTCCTGTTTATCTGTGCTGACGCGCACGTATAGAGCTGCCTCTTTTGGGGTAGTCAAACTCATATATCATCAACTCCTCTTTAATAATACTTAAAAAGTAGTATAAAAATAACACCTGATCAAACGTTCTGGCTTGACCGATGCCCTCGCAGGATGATATACTTACGTTGAACGTACGATGGTATATCCTTCGGGGCTGTCGTCTTAAAGCCGTTCCTGTTGGCGCAGGGGCGGCTTTTCGTACAGTAGGTTTATGATGGGGTCACCTGTTTAACAATAATATTGGATGTCATTAAAGTGTGCGTGCCATTTACTTATGATAGTCGAACTATTGGCTTCGATGATACGCAAAAGATTTTTCAACACGGGTCTGGGTATCTGTGAATCATTATTGCAGAGCAGGGCTTTTCCAGATTGAGTGATCCATACTTTAGTTGCGTTTGACGTTGCTCTGCCTTCAGCGATATGGACGTGTATAGGTTCAAGTGGCCTGTTTTCGTTTGACCAGAAGTAAATGCTATATGGTCCGGCCTTAAAGATTTGAGGCATTTAAAAAACCACCTTCTTTTGAAAATTCTATGATCAAGTGAGCGTTGTTCCGTATCAATTTTTCGAAAGATGTTATTTCATCATCAGTAAAACCAACAATATTTTCCCACGTATAACTAGGGAGATAACATGTGGCATTACGGAAACCACCTCTTTGATCAGGTGTTTCGATGTAAATTTTTACACGCCCATCTGTTTTCATTTCTGAATGTGTGATCTCTGTATCATCATTGAGAGTCATAAATGGATACATCATAGAAGATATCTCCTTTCGTGTCTGAAAAATATATGGTTGTTGGCATGGATCGAGCATCTTGAAAATAGCCGTTCCTGTTGGCGCAAGTTCCATTTTTTACTTTGAAAGTCCCGGCAAGCGGCTGAGTGGATGGGCAAGCTTGCTTGGCCAGACATTCAGACATTTGACGGGCTAAGGTGTATGAATGAGTAGGGCGATAGCCCGGATCATGAATACACCTGGCAGCTGTGGGAGTGCCGAAGGCACGGAGCAGCTGACTTTCATTCATGGTGATGTCGCCGTCAGGCGACATGTCCGTTTATTTTAAAAGTTCTGAGATGCATATGGTCAGATCCTTGTATATGCAGACCGGGATATCATCATCAAAACTATATTGACAAGTGTTTTCTCTTTTTTCAAAGTCATAGGCATTTACGGTGCGGGTCGTAGGGTTTACGATCCAGTATTCTCTGACTCCGGCAGCGCGATATTTAAAGAGTTTTATATCATAATCCATGTGTTGGGTTGAAGGAGAGATGATCTCGATCACCCAGTCGGGGGCACCGTTACAGCCGCGGTCATCTAATTTATTTTTATCGCATATCACAGAGATATCCGGCTCGACATAATTTTTATCATCCGCATTTAGGAATACAGCAAATGGGGAAGGGTAAACTTTACATAGGCCATTATGTGTGTCGATATATTGCCCGATCACTTTTGTGAATTGACTTACAAGTTCTTGATGGATCCGTTTTGGAGGAGCCATCATATATATGTGCCCGTTTATCAGTTCTGCCCTTTTGCCATCTGGCAGGGCGTAGATATCTTCGACCGTATAGATTTTTTCCTGTGCTAATGCCATGGATTTTCTCCTTCCTAGCGTTATGAGATTGCTTTCATGTTTTAGCCAATCCTGTTGACGCAGGGGCGGTTTTTGATGTAAATTAAGTGCGCCCCCATTTGACACATCGTCGAGAGGTGTGGGGGCTTTTGTTGATATACAATGCAGCCCTTTTATCATTATATGTCAGTACTCGTTTATTGTACGGGACGAGCGTCTTTTGCGTCCAGATATTCGATAAGGGCATTCTGGAATATCTTAGAGCAGTTCACGCCGTCTTCGTCTGCTTTAGCCGCAAGCCATGCTGGGAGGGAGAGGGTCTTTTTTACAAATCTATTGTTTACCCGTTCCCTTATAGGGGGCATGAATACGTCGATCAATGCAGGCACTTGGTTCTTTTCCAATGAGACCTCGGTGATGGGCGTTGGTGCTGGGATCTCGTCCCCGTCTTGCTCCATCCCCCAGATGTGTAGCCCGAGAGCTTCTTTTGCGTTCTTCAGGGCCATATCCGTATCACCGGCATCCGCGCACGGGCAGCAACCGGGAAGGTCCGGGAAATCGATGCAGATCCCGTCAGGGTCATATGAAAAGATCGCAACATATGAATATCTGTTTTTTAACATGGGCATTCCCTCCGATTGATGATATATAAGGAAGCTAGGGGCTATTTAAAGATAACCCCTGATTGTTTTGAGATGCTCCTCAGAGTGCCAGCTGGTATGGTCTGCTTCGGATGCGTTATTGTGACCTTCCCTTTTTTGGTGGGGTGTTTGAATTGGTGATGGTCACCGTCACATCCGACTTCGTACCATCCATCGGTTCTTAATATCTTTAAGACTTCTCTTGAAGAATAAGATTTCATCTTGTTGTCTCCTTATGTATATCAATATAATACGTAATTTATTATGCGTCAATAGAAAATACATAATTTATTACATATTTTATCGTTGAAAGGAATACAAAGAGAAGGGTCTCATTTCACCATTTAAGCTTTGTCAAAATCTGTTACGGGGATTCCCGTAACGGACTGAGGTTGTATTTTATTGCAATTGAATTGTCATTGTATCTTTTGTATCATCGAATGTGATTAGTTCAGATGCTTCTAAAGTGACTTGTGTCATATCTGAAATTGAATAGCATTGTCCTGTATTTATCGTAGTGCCAGGTTGGATCTCAGTCAGATAATTTCCGAGAGCTTCATTTTCTTCCATAAACACAGCAGTGTCGCATTGTATACCGTTTTGAAATGCTTTCATAAAAACAGATGCTGCAGAGGATGTATTTTCATCACTATTATTTGTAAAATCATAATATACAATCAGGCAAGGATTTCCCTCATAGTCACTCCCAACAGCATGCCCTGTATATTTTATTATGTATTTTCCTGTGTTAAGATCGATTATATTATCATCTGTTGGTTGTTCAGTTTCTGGAGCAGTGGATATTTCTTCCTATTCGGATGATTCTTCCGAGTTCTTTTTATCTTTTTCTGTGGACTCTTTCTTAGTTTTTTCAGAAGATGTAAATCCTTGTTCTTCTAAGACGCCATTAACGGCTGTTCCAGTGATCAAAATAACAGCGGCGATGATGATACCTATCAATGAAGTGACTAGACCTGCTATAGCCATTCCTTTTGACCGATGAGTTGCGAGTGCGATTATAGCGAGTATAAAACCGATGATAGCTGGAAAAATCCCTATCCCCAGACAAGAGAGCAATAATCCTATGATACCCAAGACCATAGAGGATATAGACAGAGCCATTGGGGGTCTCTCGGTCTCATTGTTGCCGCCAATTTTTGGATTGCTCATGAAATCAGAAGGGTTGTAAAATTTTTTACATTTTGTGCATAAAAAATATTTCTTTCCCTCCGATTCTTTAAGTGCTAATTCATTGTTACAAACTGGACATTTCATAACATTTTTCTCCTTTTATGTATATCTAACACAAATAATACGGTAAAAAAGAGAAAAAAGTAACGCTAAAATGTAAAAAAATAATAAAAATGTTTTGTTATTGACAAATGAGAACATATGTCCGATAATAGAAGGAACAGAACATAGGTTCATCAAAGGGGGATACATATGGATACTATGAAGAAACTCAAAAATATGATTGCCAAATTAAATGAAAATGACAGTTATATTATGAACCAGTTGACAGCTATACTTTTTAGGTATCTTGAGAAGCGCGGGAGGATCTGACCTCCTGCGCTTTTAAGTTGTCTTGGAGTTTTTTAGCGCAATCACGTATCACTTTCTTTGATTTTTCATCCAGTTCGGCGTACGTCTTCATCATAGTCAGAATCACGTCGTAAAGGGGATTATCTTCATAATCCTCTAACAGTTCTTCTATATAATACCCAACTTCATCTTTTAATGGGTTTTCTTTGAACATTTCCCCTTGTCCGGTACGGAGCCATTCTTCTCTAATATTAAATTCTTTGCATATGGACAGGATTATAGCATTTGTGGGTTCTCTTCTTCCTATTTCGTATTTTGCCACACTACTTCTTACAAGACCTATTCTTTTTGCAAATTCTTCTTGGGTTAATCCCAATTCTTTTCTTATTATTTTTATACGCTCTTCCATTAGTATACCTCCTTGGAACTTAGGATATCAAAAAAAAGTTCCATTGTCAACAAAAAAGTCATTGACAAACGTCCCTAAGGAACTTATAATAGTGACAAAGGAACACTATGGGAGGTGGATAGATGGAGAAAGAAGAAAAGAAAGATGTGAAGAAGATGATGGAGACAGCTAAGATTCTTGCAGAGAATGACCCACAGAGCTTCATGATCATCAAGAGCAATATCGAAGTATTGAAGATACGACATGATATAGAGTTGCTGGGCAGGAACGAGGCCAGAGTGTAGAGGGGGTGAAGTAGAAATGGACACGGAGAAAAATAGATACGCTGAAGAAAGAGAATTGCTCCGCAAGCAATTACGGCTACTTGCGGAGCAGTCTCAAAAATGTCTGCCGACAGAATTGGAAGAACAGACAAAACTTTCAGAACAAATGGTCGCTATTTATTTTGCTCTGAAATGTTGAGGTTTTCGTAGATGTGGTAGTGTAAAAAAGTTTGTGTCTTTGGTAAAAAATGGCTCCTTTTTGGTAAGGA
>CANTEW010000084.1 GCA_947652925.1 uncultured Lachnospiraceae bacterium | reverse complement strand
GACTTACTAACTCCTAAAACATATATTGGCATTATAATGAAATGCCAATCCAGATGATATTGTACCCAATTCTCTGTAAAAATTCAAGCCCTAATCGATGATTTTATCGTATTGGCCACGATCGGACCGACCGCCTGCTCCATATCCGTCTCCCTTTATCCCGCAGCTTTGAGTTTTTCTACATACGGCGTCAGATCCTCGATCATCTGCTTCGTAGAAGAGAGCCCTCCACCGTAATGGGAGAGTCAAGAGTTTCTTTCCTCAGCATGACAGCCGCTATGACGGCCGTTGTAAACTCTGCAAGGAGCATAACATACCAGATAGAAGCACCTCCCCAAATGATGGGGAACAGATATAGAAATACCGCACCGAACAGGAAACTATGGAACAGAGAGATCATGAAAGATCCTTTTACCCTCTGTACAGCCTGCAGATAATAGACCGCATAGACATTGAAAGGGACAAAGAGCAGGCAGGTAAAGTACCGCCGCAAGATACCCGGCGCTGCCGTCTGTATCTCAACAGAAGCCTTCATATAAAGCCGCAGGATCTGCAAAGGTATCAGCAGAGCTGTGACCATAGCGGCGAGTCCGATCCCTACAGCTGCATAACATCCAAGATCCCTCGTCTGCCGTACACGCCGCCACTTTCCGGCGCCCATATTTTCCGCAACGATCGGCTGCGCAGCATTTCCTATCCCATAACTGAAAGTCTGGACCAAGGTAAACAGATTTCCGGCCACACCGTATATGGCAAGCCCATCACTGCTGAAATAACGCATGACCTGGTTATTGAACAGGATAATGAGAACGCCCATCCCGACTGAACACAGGAAAGAAGGACCGCCCACGGACACGATCGCTCTGCCCCATTTCCAAATAGAAGAGAGCTTCGTAAAGGCTATTGTATTTTTTCGGGAAAATAAATGCAGGAGCTGGATCAAAAATACCATCCCCTGTCCGGCTACGGTAGCGATCCCCGCCCCCTCGATCCCCATGTCACATGTAAAAGTGAGAAAAAAATCCCCGAATACATTAAATATCCCACCGCAGACAGTCGCCGCGCCTACCAATCCAGGAGAACCATCATTGCGGACAAACATGCCGAGAAAATAGCCGATCGGCCATAAAGGGATCCCCAGCTTGAGCCACCTCATATAACGGAGCGCCAGCGGCAGCAGAGCATCATCCGCGCCAAACAACCGCAGCAGCGGCTCATCAAACACAGCGATCACAGACCAGACAACTGCACTCATGCAGCCTATCATAAGAAATGAGACCGTAAAAGCCAGGCGGCTTTCTTTTTCCCGGCCTTCTCCTTTGGCCCTGCTGAACAAGACCGCCCCGCCATTTCCAAACAAAGTGCTGAGACAACAGAAAAAAGCCCATAAAGGAGACACACATGCCAAGGCCGCCGTGCCTGCCGCTCCTTCATACTGACCCACAACGATCATATCCACCAGTGAATAGATACTCATGACCAACCCGCTGAACAGGCTTGGCACCAGATATCTGAAATAGATCTTAGGGATATTGTCTGTTTGAAGCTCCATAAATGCCCTCCTTATCTATGTATCAATACGACGCTTTTTTACTCTCGATCTGACATCCCCGTCTATTGACAGATCTCCGGAAAACGTCTATGATATAGATTATAAACTCTCCCTTGATAGGAGAGTCAAGAAGGAGGAATCACTGTAGAGAAGAAAGATCTGCTCTCCATAGGGGAGCTTTCAAAGATAACCGGAGTCCATATCAAGGCGCTCCGTTATTATGACAGTTTGGGGATCCTCACTCCGGCTTTTGTCGATCCCAAAAGCGGTTATCGTTATTATACTTTTTGTCAAAAAGCAGTTGTAGATGCCATCCAGTTCTGCGTCGACCTGGACATCCCCCTAAAACAGTTTAAAGCCTATACAAATGAGACTTCCTCTTGGATACGTTACAAAGAACTGGTCGAACGTGGGACGGAACTCGTTGAAGAAAAGATACGGAGCATGCAGGAACGCCTGGCACTCTTAAAAGACATGCAGGCAGAGATAGAACGGTCAGAAAAAAATTATCAAAGCGACACACCCGCGCTGTACCGCCTTCCTGAACGCGCCTGCTGGATCTCCCCTTTTGAAGGACTGTTAGGCTGTAATGAAGCTAATGAACTCATGAAAAGACTCATCATGGATATTTTCAGACATGGCCTGAAACTGGGAAACGCCAACGGGTCACTCTTACTCAAAAAGAAAAATAGATGGACGCAGTATTTGTTTGTCGATCTGGATATAACAACTGCCAGGACCGCAGAGCAGGATGAGATCCTATATATCCCCGCCGGCAGATATCTATGCAGAAAAGTAGGACATAGCGGTATCCATCAGGTCTGGGATTGGTGCCGCCCCTATTTATCAGAAGAACAGATAGGATCAGTCATAGAAACAGAGCTTTTTGTGGGTGATTATTCTTTTTTGGAACCTGTTTTGGAACAACGATGCTTTCTTAAAGAACAGGATGGGATTTTGCCAGCCGGCAGATGAGCGGCTGGCTTTCTTGATCATTTTTTTGAACGTGCAGAGAGATAATAGGCCGTCCCAAACGTCATATCCCCACAGTCGCAGCCCAGGCTCTCCATAGCTTCTCTGATCTCCCGTTTGCGTCCGTCCGGTTCTGTCCCGTTCACAGTATCCCATACTCCCTGGACAGTGCCGGCATATCTCTCATATGGTATCCCCATCCCGATCTCATCATCTCCCCACTGTGCAAGGTGTCTCGTGCCTGAACACATCAAAGACAGATTCATCTCGCCCGTCAATATGGGAGTGGCCGTACATTCTATGCAAAGGGCCTGATTCCCGGAAAGTCGTACCCGTGGCTGAAGCCCGTATGTACACGTATATCCCTGTATGAGCCTCATCATCTCTCTCGCACGGCCCACCACGATCACCACGTCCGGATCGGTCTCAAAGTCCCGCAGCGGTCTTACGATCACACCGTAAGGCTGCTCACTGATGATCTTGACCTGCTCATTCGTCTCCTCTGCGATCTTCGGATCCACAAAGAGTCCTAACGCACACCCTTCTTTCCCGTTGCAAAACTCCTGCGACGGCTTTTCAAATCCCAATGCTCTTGTGCTGCCGACGCATCTGGAGTTTTCTTTCGTAAATTTGATACTGTGACCAAGGCCTGCACTGCGGACAGATACGCAGTATTCCAACGGCGCCTTCAGCTCCCGTGCATCGACAGCATCATACTCTTCTTTTGTATGAGCGAGTTTCACGCCCACAGGCTGGCGTTTTAGCCGGAGCAGAGCCATCAATGTTTCTTGGAGCATCTGGTTTGAACATTTATTTTCCATGATCATGTCTTCCTTTTATCATCAAACTTGTTTTTCCGGATCGTACAGGGATATGAGCCCGGCTGATACAGCCAAGATACCAAGCCCCCGTATCCACCAGACTGTTGCATGGCAGCTCATATCGGGAGCCGCGCATATCTTGAGGCCGCCCATACCGCCAACTGTCATCCATACCGTTAAGATCCCCGAGACTATCAGGAGCAGGGAGGGCAGCTTTTTTGCACGCAGCCCTTCTATGGATATGGCAGCCCACATAAAGGCCATCACCAGCGAGGGAACTTTCAGATAATGACAGGCCATATGTATCTCTCTCCCATCTGCGGTCTCCAGCATCCCTTTACACGGCGCCGCCCATCCATACACTGCTGCGATCAAGATCGCTGCCGCGGCCATCGGCAATATGACCAAAAATTTTTTCATATCGATCATTCAACCTCTCCCGCATTTACAAAAACATCATCTGCTAATTCTTCTGCAGACTTGTTCAGATCGACGATCTCCAGATCGATCAGGTCTTTCGTGACGTCCACAAACGATCCTTTCGCATCCTCATACCTTAATCCATAACGATAACTCTCAAGGAGCTTTCCATTGAACTCATAGTCCTCGTCCGCGATGTACCCTTCTTCATAGCAGAGCTTTGCAGCCTCCACCGGGTTCTCTGCGATATAATCACACGCCATAGAGAGCGCCTGTACATACCTTTTAGCCACATCCGGATGGTCTTCTATGAGAGACTTGCTGAAACCGAAGACGCAGCAGTACTCATCTTTTGTCATCTCATCTTCTGCCTGGTTAAAGATCAGATGATTTCCGTCGTATTCAGATACGATCGTTGCATATGGATCCCATGAGACAAACGCCTCGATCTGTCCTTCCTGCAGAGCCGTCCCCAGATCCGCGTTGTTGAACACCTGCAGATCCACATCTGTCACAGCGATATCATTGGCGGTCAGCATACGCTGCAGCAAGATCGCAGGATCTGACCCCATGCCTCCCGGGATGCCTACTTTTCTCCCTTTCAGATCGGCAATGCTCTCGATCCCGGACGCATCGGTAGCCACCACATTGATACATCCAAAGTGTGCGCCGCCCACGACAGCCATCTCATAGCCATTAGCGATCCTCTGTATGAATGTGGGTAGGAGTCCATAATTGATGTCATTCTTCCCGCCGGCCATCGCGTCCCACTGATTCTCTGAATTATTATACTCATACTTTACTCCGCATTCTTCCATATACCCGTTGATCAAAGCGATGAATATAGGCGCACTGCACAGAGCGGGTCCCTGTGCGATCTGGACTACATAGTCGTCCTCTCCCGTCTGGCTGTCTGTCTTTTCCGCCTCTGCGCCCGTTTTCTGTTTCTCCTCCTGTCCCCCTTCTGATGTTTTGCCGGAACATCCCGTGAGCAATGCCGCAGTCATCCCCAACGCCAGGATGATAGATAAGATCCTCTTTTTCATTTTGTACCTCCTTCATGATATATCCTTAAACGTACTGTCCGTCTGCTCTATCGACGCCGTACGCATAAGTTTTTTACTCTTTGTGTATCAATACCCCATCTGAGATAGAATACTTTACAGACGCCGATGCCGCCCACCGCGGATCGTGGGTGACCAGTATCAGACTGCGCTCCGGATGGATCTGCTCTTGCAGAAGATCCATGACTCTGCACGCCCATTCCCGATCCAGATCGTTTGTCGGCTCATCCGCCAGCATTATCTGCGGCCTGCGGACCAGGACACACCCTGTCATGGCGCGCCTTTTCTGACCTCCGCTCAGATGTCCCGGCAGCTTATCGGCCACTTCCTCCAATCCAAGGCTCTGGATAAGTCCCTCGATGTCTGCTCCTTTATCGTTCCCAAATCTCCTCGCCAGGACCATATTTTCTCTCACCGTCAGCGCCTGTGCCATCTGGATATCCTGAAAAAGATAACCAACGTGTCGGCCGCGCCACAACGAAAGCTCTCTATCCTTTAACGAGTACACATCCTTCCCTTTATATAATACTCTTCCCGTGGTCGGCGTGAGCAGTCCGCCCAGTATATATAACAATGTACTCTTTCCGCTCCCGGACACGCCTTCTACAGACAGATATCCTCCGCCCTCCACGACCAGATCTGTGTTTTTCAACACTGGTCCGGCCTCATCTGCATATGTTTTTGATACTCCTTCCAGCCTGATGAGTTCCATTATAACTCTCCCCTTGTCATGGCTTCCTGCGGCGGCATCCGCACCGCTCTACATAATGGGACCGCTGCCGATACCGCACTGACAGACACTGTCAGCAAAAGCCCTCCGCCAAAATGTACCAGGATGGCCCCGCCTGACCAGCCTCCCAGAGGCAAGGACATATACTGGCGGATCCACTCGATGACAGAACGGGCGGCTGTCAGGCCTGCTGCACTCGCCAAGACACCCGCCGCCAGCACAATGATCCCGATCTCAAGCACAAACATCTTATATACATCCCTCCGGCAGACGCCGATCGACCGTAGATATCCTATCTCACGATATCTGCTATGGATGAGCGCCTGCATCTGTGAGAACAGAGCGGCCACACACAATAAAAGGATGACAGCCGCAGTCCCTGCCAACAACCGAAAGAGTACCATGATCTCATCTTGTACTGTATCAGCAGTGGAAGAGATCAGTACTTTACGCGCCTGGACATCTTCAACAGATCTTATGTATTCCTGGGGATCCACGCCTTCTTTCAGTTCCACCAGGGCACAGGTCACCAGATCCATCGGCGCCCTGCCGCCAAAATAACTGGCCGGAAAATTGACCTTCGCCAGCTGCCTCAGCTGTTCCATAGACAAGACGATCGAATCATCCAGATACGTCCCCGTCGTCTCCAAAACACCCGCCACACGGACCGGCATATTCAATATCATGGTATTCTCTGTCTCGATATCAATGTTGCCCCCAAGGATCACTTCCTGCATATCCAGAGTATCTATGTCCGCTCCTTTTAAATAAGACCGCACCGTCAGATCTTCTTCCCAGTCAACGCCCACCAGGCGCATCTCCTCCATCACCGTACAACACCCCGCCGTCGGCAGTGTCTGGAGATAAAATTGACTCACGACCCGCTCTGCATATCCATTGGACAATCGTCCTATGATATCCGCATCCATATATACAGACTGCGCGATGCCGGAATACAGCATAGATGCATCATCCAGCTCTGTCTCATACGGATAGACCATGACATCCGCGCTCATCCGGGTCCTGCTCAGTTCTACGCCGCCCTTTGCCATATCATAAGACGACCAGACAAGGACGATCGCAAAAACACTCACCAGCACACACAAGAACAAAGGCCCCGTCGTCTTGATCCGTCTGGTCATATTCTTCCATGCAAACATCAAAAATGTGGACCACATATCCTGTCTCTCCTTCTAGAGTGTATTGGGAAACCCATTTTTCAAATGCAGGACATTGAGGATATCTTTTTTCAATGCGATCGATGCACTGGAGTCCCTGTCCCTTGGGTATGCCAGATCATTATCGAATATCTTTTCCACTGTGGCGGGCCTGTCCGACATCACCACGATCTTCGTGGCAAGGACGACCGCCTCCTCCACGTCGTGGGTGACCATCACCGCCGTATATCCAAAATTTTTCCAAAGATCGATCAATCGCTCCTGCAGCGCCACCCGTGTAAACGCATCTAACGCACCAAAGGGCTCATCCAAAAGGAGTACCTTCGGCTGGTTGATCAGCGCCCTTGCAAATGCAGTCCTCTGCTGCATCCCCCCTGAGAGATGATGGGGCAGTGCCTTTTCAAACCCTGTCAGCCCCACCATATCAATATATCTCTGGACATTTTCCTTCTGCTGCGCATACACTTTGCGCGCCTTTAACCCGAAGGCTACGTTCTGCTCTACGTTCATCCACTGGAACAATTCCGGATCTTGAAAGACCAGTCCCCTCTCGCACCCAGGGCCATGGATCGGCTCCTCATCCAGGAACAACTCTCCGCTGTCCGGCTCCAGCAGCCCTGCGATGATACGCAAGAGCGTTGTTTTTCCACATCCGGAAGGTCCCATCAGGCAGACGAACTCGCCGGGCCTGATATCAAGAGATACTCTGTCTACCGCCGGGTTTTCTCCACCCATAAGATCCGTAAATTTTTTTGAGACATTGTCGATCTTTATGTGGCCTCCGGCCATTTGTTCTACCACCTGATCATACCCTCCTGCCATCCAAGAAATCTTTTACGCAGTATAAACAATAACTGGATCGTGGAATAACATAAGACCGCCAGGATGATCAGTGCGATCCACACATTGGGATACGCCATGATCTGCTGCTTCCAGTTGATATACCATCCGATCCCGTATTTCGACCCCATGAGTTCCGCCAGCATCAATGAGATAAAACTGGCCGTGACCCCCGAAAAGATCCCCACAAAGATCTGCGGAGCTGCAGCCGGGATCGCGATATGGAAGATCTGA
>CANTEW010000083.1 GCA_947652925.1 uncultured Lachnospiraceae bacterium | reverse complement strand
GAGCTGACTGCTACTAATCGGGTGAGGGTTTGACCAGAATGTCAGGATAAGGAATAGTATCGTATATGCAGTTTTGAGGGTACGTCGTAGATGATCAGAGATGTATAGAGAGTCAAAAACCTTGTGGTCCAAGGGTTTTTGACTTATTTTTTAATTTTATCTAAATTTAAGGGAATATAAATGGGATATAAAAAGAATTTGAAAAAGATCACAGCATTGATCCCACTGCTCTTTATAATGGTGATCCTGCAGGTGTTTGCATCGCAGAAAATATGGATGAATACTTTACATATGCCCTTTCCGGTCACACAGGTGGTACATCTCAAAATATCGAGAACGGTGTTGTCTATGACCAGTCTATATATGAAAAATATCTTTTTTTGGATAAAGAAAATAAATTCGATCTGCAAGTGGTATGAAAAAATCAGGAGGATGATGTCCAT
Organism: uncultured Lachnospiraceae bacterium; assembly: GCA_947652925.1. Classification (GTDB taxonomy): domain Bacteria; phylum Bacillota; class Clostridia; order Lachnospirales; family Lachnospiraceae; genus MGBC164599. The sequence continues at coordinate 7,504 of CANTEW010000083.1, read as the reverse complement.
CCACCTTTATACTATATGATGATCAACGCATTATGTTCGATCATACCAGGGTCATTTGATGCTCAGTAAAAGATGGAGGGAATGTGTTTGTTATATGCTGGCGATGGAGAGTGCGCTCCTCGCCTTTCATATGATCTTCCCTTCCTGGGTCTCCCATATATTGAGGACAAACCGCGGGATAGGATCTACAGCAAATCTGCTGGATACGGACGATCTTATAAAGAGGCTGGCGTCTTTTTTCAAAATGATGGATGAGAAAATGTTCGGATGTTTTTTTCTTGTCTATTTTATGGTGGTCATTGGGCTGCTCATAACAGCATTTTTGCATACCAAAAGGAGAAAAAAGGCAGGGCGTACCAGACGTATTGACAGAGGAGCGATGCCCATACGGACAGCGGGGATGCTGTTATTTACTACAGTAGCATATTTTCTCTTTGTTTCTAAGTCTGCGCCCCTTATGGAGGCCCGGTATATCTTTCCAATATTTGGTCTGACATCATTGTGTATGGGTGTTTACGGGATATATGCGGTCAGGATGCTCGATGCAGGCAAGGCATCCCTTGGGATCTTATTGTTGACGGCTGTTCTGTCATTGGATAGCATCCGGATACTTGATGGAAAGATCTTATACAGACAAGAAAGAGTAGAACAACAAAAACTGGATCATACTGAGGCGGATATCTGTGTGGTGGTCTATGACCAAAAGTATCGTATAGTACCGTCGATACAAGAACTCATGTCTTTCGAACAGATCATATTTGCAAAGAATGATAACATCACTGTACTCAAAGGTACAGGTCTTGACTATCCAAAGAGTGTTATCTTTATAGAGAAAGGGATACCAAAAAGGAAGGTATTTGATGATCTGGCAGAAATAGACGGGGGAGTCCAAAGGAAGAGATTATTTAAAAACAAGTATATGACCGTATATTTCTAAAATCTTGATTTGTGTATCTAAAGAAATGTGTTATAATGAACAAATGACCATATACTTGTTGTATGGATGCAACGGAGTATTTTGGAGAAAGTGAGGAGTGTTGTTATGAGTGATGAGCATAATGATCATCCAAAAGCTACGGATGAGAGCGATGGATCTGAAAAGATCTGTTTCTTGTGTCGCAGGCCAGAGAGCAGGGCGGGCTCAATGATCGGTCTGCCGAACAATATCTATATCTGTACAGAATGTATGCAGAAAAGCTTTGACACCATGAGGAACAGCAATATCAATTATAATGATCTGATGAATCTGCAAAATGTGAGTATGATAGATCTTTCGAACCTGCACGATCAGATCCCCAAAACTCAAAAAATAAAAAAGAAAGCAGAAAAGAAAGAACCTGCGAAAGCTTTAGATATAAAAGATATCCCAGCTCCCCATAAGATCAAAGCGAGATTAGACGAATATGTGATCGGCCAGGATCATGCAAAAAAAGTCATATCTGTGGCAGTATATAATCATTATAAACGTGTGGCAACAGAGACGATGGATGAGATCGAGATCGAAAAATCCAATATGCTGATGATCGGCCCTACTGGTTCAGGGAAGACTTATCTGGTGAAGACCCTGGCAAGATTGCTGGATGTGCCGCTGGCCATCACAGACGCCACATCTTTGACAGAAGCTGGTTATATCGGGGATGATATCGAGAGTGTAGTCTCCAAACTTTTATTGTCGGCGGACAATGATGTAGAAAAGGCAGAACATGGCATCATCTTCATAGACGAGATCGATAAGCTGGCAAAAAAAAGAAATACAAACCAACGGGATGTGAGCGGGGAAGCGGTGCAACAGGGATTGTTGAAATTATTGGAGGGCAGCGATGTGGAAGTACCTGTGGGAGCCACCAGCAAGAATGCCATGGTCCCGCTGACAACGGTGAATACCAGGAATATCTTATTTATCTGCGGCGGCGCTTTTCCCGAGTTGGAGAATGTCATCAAGGAGCGGCTGAACGAACAGTCTTCAATAGGGTTCCGGGCGGATCTGAAAGATAAATATGACGATGACCCTGATCTTTTGAGCAAGGTCACGGTGGAGGATGTCAAGACATTCGGGATGATCCCAGAATTTATCGGGCGTCTGCCGATCATCTTTACACTCAATGGATTAGACAAAGGCATGCTGATCCAGATCCTGAGGGAACCTAAAAATGCCATCTTAAAACAATACCAGAAGTTATTGTTTTTGGACGAAGTTAAGTTGGATTTTGAGGAAGGGGCGTTGGAAGCGATCGCAGATAAGGCTCTGGAAAAGAAGACAGGGGCGCGCGCCCTGCGTGCGATCTTAGAAGAGTATATGCTGGATATCATGTATGAGATACCAAAGGATGACAATATAGGCCAAGTTGTCATCACAAAAGAATATATAGAACAGAGCGGCGGGCCGAAGATCATACTGCGCGGCCAGGAACAGAAGTGTATCAGTGCCCACTGATCATATCCCAGATGTATGGAAGATATGGGCGGGGGCATATAATAGACACCAAGATATTGATCTAAGAAAGGAGATATGGAACTATGACAGATGATTTTTTTGCAGATTTTGGAGAGACTCTGCATCAGGCGGCGAAAGAATTTACAGCAAAGACGGATAATTTTTTTGAAGGTCAGAAGATGCGGAATAAGATCAGCGGGGAACAGAGGCAGATCGATCAGTGTTTGAAAGATGTGGGTAATATCATCTATGAAAAATTCGTAGAAGGAGAACCTCTGCATGAGGATGTGGCTGTCCTCTGTGAGGAGATCACGGAGCATAAGATGGCGATAGCGAAGATGAGAGAAAATATGGCCAGAAAGAGGGGGGAGAAGGTTTGTGCAGCTTGTGGGGCAGCCCTTCCCAAAGAAGCCAGGTTCTGTCTGCAGTGTGGCGCGGAATGTGAGGATGAGCCGGAGGAAGAGGTGGTTGAGGATCCAGAACCAGCTCCGGAGGAAAAAGACGATCCTTTTGCAGAAAAAGAGCAACAGGAGGATGCCGAACAGGAAAAAGATCCGCAGGATCTTTAGGAGGAGTCAATGGTCTTTCTTTGTTTGGCAGCGATCGTATTTGTCCTGGATCATTTTATCAAATCCTATGTAGATCTTCATTGTCCACAAGGTTCCCGCAGAGAAGTCCTGGACGGGAAGATCGTACTGCAGAACTATCACAATCCCCATGGAGCTTTTGGATTGTTCAGGGGGAGGGAGAGCCTTGGGGAAACGCTCTCAGCAGGTGCTCTGCTCAGTGTTTTCTGGGATCTTATCCGTTTGCTCTTTTCAAAAGGCCGAAAACTGGAAAAGATCGGTCTGGGTCTCGCCTTGGGCGGAGGAGCGAATAATCTTTATGATAATAAGGTCAAAGGTTATGTGAGTGATTACTTTAGTTTTGGGGTAAAAAATGAGAGATTGCGGAAGATGGTCTTTAACCTGTCGGATATGTGTATCTTTTTAGGCGCGTTGTTTTATTTAACAGGGCAGATCATATTTTTGTATAAGAAAGAAGAAAAAAGTTAGAGAAGAGGATGCCCGCCTTGTGGCGGGCAAAATTTATGGGGACTTTGGGCAAAAAAATAATGCAGGAGATGGGACTTGAACCCACACGATCTTGCGACCACAGGCACCTGAAGCCTGCGCGTCTGCCAATTCCGCCACTCCTGCATTTCTCTTAAGTTGTCCGCTGACTTCTTACCGCTGCGTCCTCAATTATAATACATCATTTCCCGGTCCATGTCAATAAGAAAATGAAAAAATTTATTCAGGTTGAAAAAAACGGCACCTTATGATAAACTTGCAATGATAAAAGACGAGGAGAATGTCTTTTTTTTTGCCTTATACTTACGGAGAAGGGAGAATATATGAAAGCATTCCTTATTTTGGAAGATGGCCATGTATTTACTGGGACGAGCATCGGCTCTACCAGGGAAGTGATCAGTGAGATCGTGTTCAATACGTCTATGACTGGTTACTTAGAAGTCATGACTGACCCGTCCTATGCAGGGCAGGCGGTATGTATGACTTATCCGCTGATCGGGAACTATGGGATCTGTTATGAGGATCAGGAATCGGCAAGGCCGTGGATCGAGGGCTATATCGTGCGTGAGCTGTCACGTGTGCCCAGCAATTTCCGCAGTGAGGATACCATCTGGGAGTTTTTAAAGAAAAACGATATCCCAGGTATCGCAGGGATCGACACCAGAGCGCTGACCAGGAGACTGCGGGAAAAGGGCACGATGAACGGTATGATCACGGTCAACGAGGACTATCAGCTGGAGGAGATACTCCCGCGTCTCAGAGCTTATACCACAGGCAAAGTGGTAGAAAAGGTCACTTGTAAAGAGAAGCAGGTCCTGCCAGGCACGGGAAAGAAGGTGGCTTTTATGGATCTGGGGGCGAAGACCAATATCGTCCGTTCTCTGCAGGAAAGGGGATGTCAGGTCACCATATATCCGGCCCTTGCATCTGCCAGGGAGATCCTGGACGGCCATCCCGACGGCATCATGCTGTCAAATGGGCCGGGAGACCCAAAGGAATGCGTTTCTATCATAAAAGAACTTAAAGAGCTTTACGATTCGGATGTCCCGATCTTTGCGATCTGCCTGGGACATCAGCTCATGGCGCTGGCCGCAGGCGCTGATACGAAGAAGATGAAATACGGGCACAGGGGCGGCAACCATCCGGTGAAGGATCTGAAGACCGGGCGGGTATACATCTCTTCCCAGAACCATGGATATATGGTAGATGGGGACACACTGGATCCGAAAGTGGCTGTCCCTGCTTTTATCAACGTGAACGACCAGACCAATGAGGGGTTGTCTTATGTAGGGAAGAAGATCTTCACTGTGCAGTTCCACCCGGAGGCCTGCCCGGGACCGGAAGATTCTGCAGGCTTGTTCGATCGGTTTATAGAAATGATGGGAGGGGAAGGATAATGCCGAAAAATCCAGATATCAAGAAAGTACTCGTACTGGGGTCCGGCCCCATCGTGATCGGCCAGGCGGCGGAATTTGACTATGCAGGCACCCAGGCCTGCCGTTCCCTGAAAGAGGAAGGGGTGGAAGTGGTCCTGCTCAATTCCAACCCGGCTACGATCATGACGGATAAGGATATCGCAGACGAAGTGTATATCGAGCCGCTCACGATCGAGGTGGTGGAGCAGCTGATCTTGAAAGAAAAGCCGGACAGCGTTCTGCCCACCCTGGGGGGACAGGCGGGGCTGAACCTGGCCATGGAACTGGACGAAAAAGGTTTTCTGGAAAAAAATAATGTGCGTCTGATCGGCACCACGCCGGAGACGATCAAGAAAGCGGAAGACCGTCTGGAATTTAAAAAGACCATGGAGAAGATCCATGAACCCATCGCGCCTTCTCTGGTGGTGGAGACAGTACAGGACGGCGTGGATTTTACCAATACCATTGGATATCCGGTCGTGCTGCGCCCCGCGTACACACTGGGCGGGAGCGGCGGCGGGATCGCGGGCAACGAACATGAACTGAGGGAGATCCTGGAGAACGGCCTTCGCTTGTCAAGAGTCGGGCAAGTGCTGGTGGAGCGCTGCATCGCCGGGTGGAAAGAGATCGAATACGAAGTGATGCGGGACAGTCTGGGCAATTGTATCACCGTCTGCAATATGGAGAACATCGATCCGGTGGGCGTGCATACAGGGGACAGTATCGTGGTAGCGCCTTCCCAGACGCTGGGCGATAAAGAATACCAGATGCTGCGCACATCGGCTCTGAATATCATCAGCGAGCTGAACATCACCGGCGGATGCAATGTGCAGTATGCGCTGGAGCCAGACAGCTTTGAATACTGCGTGATCGAGGTAAATCCCCGTGTGAGCCGTTCGTCGGCGCTTGCTTCCAAGGCTACCGGATATCCGATCGCCAAAGTAGCGGCTAAGATCGCCCTGGGATACACATTGGATGAGATCCCCAATGCCATCACCGGCAAGACATACGCCAGTTTTGAACCTATGCTGGATTACTGTGTGGTGAAGATCCCCCGCCTGCCCTTTGATAAATTTATCGGGGCGGAACATGCGCTGACCACGCAGATGAAGGCGACCGGTGAGGTCATGAGCATCTGTGATAATTTTGAAGGCGCCCTGATGAAAGCCATCCGTTCCCTGGAACAGCATGTGGACAGCCTGATGTCCTATGCTTATACGGGACTGACGGAAGAAGAACTCCGGGAGAGGTTAAAAGAAGTGGACGACAGGCGTATCTGGGTGATCGCGGAGGCTCTGCGCAAAGGGATCCCCCAGGAAGAGATCAGTCAGACCACGAAGATCGATCTGTGGTTCATCGATAAGCTGGCGATCCTTGTGGAGATGGAACAGGCGCTGAGAGAGGGACCGTTGACGGAAGGACTCCTGCGGGAAGCCAAACGTATGGAATTTCCGGATCACGTCATCGCCGATCTTGTGGGGCGCACACCCCAGCAGATAAAAGAGATGCGCCTGGGATATGGGATCACAGCAGCTTATAAGATGGTGGACACCTGTGCGGCGGAGTTTGCGGCGACCACGCCCTATTACTATTCTGTATACAGCGGTGAGAACGAGGCCCATGGGGATCGGGAAAAGAAGAAAGTGCTGGTCCTGGGTTCAGGCCCCATCCGTATCGGCCAGGGGATCGAATTTGACTTCTGTTCTGTACATTGTACCTGGGCTTTTGCCAAAGAAGGATATGAGACTGTCATCATCAACAATAACCCGGAGACAGTGAGTACAGACTTTGACATCGCGGATAAACTCTACTTTGAACCGCTGACGCCGGAAGATGTGGAAAATGTGGTGGACATTGAGCAGCCGGACGGGGCGGTGGTACAGTTCGGCGGCCAGACAGCGATCAAATTGACGGAAGCATTGATGGAGATGGGCGTGAAGATCCTGGGGACTTCTGCTGAGAATGTAGATGCGGCAGAAGACAGGGAGCTTTTTGACAAGATCCTGGAACAGTGCCAGATCCCCCGTCCCCAGGGCCAGACTGTGTTTACGGCTGAGGAGGCGAAGGCGGCGGCTCATAGATTGGGATATCCGGTGCTGGTGCGCCCTTCTTATGTATTGGGCGGGCAGGGGATGCAGATCGCGATCAATGACCAGGATGTGGAACAGTATATCGGTATCATCAATCAGATCGCCCAGGAACATCCCATATTGGTAGATAAATATCTTGTGGGAAAAGAGATCGAGGTGGACGCGGTCTGTGACGGGGAAGATATCCTGATCCCGGGGATCATGGAGCATATAGAGCGTGCGGGCATCCATTCCGGCGACAGTATATCGGTATATCCGGCCCAGACGATCAGTGAGAAGGCCAAGGCCACTATCGAGGAGTATACCCGCCGATTGGCCAGATCCCTGCATGTTGTGGGGATGATCAACATACAGTTTATTGTATGTCAGGAAGAGGTGTATGTCATAGAGGTCAATCCCCGTTCCAGCCGGACAGTGCCCTATATCAGCAAGGTGACCGGGATCCCGATCGTGCCGTTGGCTACGAAAGTCATCCTGGGTAAAAGATTAAAA
>CANTEW010000082.1 GCA_947652925.1 uncultured Lachnospiraceae bacterium | reverse complement strand
GATAGATCCTGGAAATAAACCTTTACATATAACAACCCGATCAGGATACTCCATTTTATCTATGACTGTTTGGACACTCGTATCTGCAAAAAAGCTATGTGCTATATCCTTCCTGCTAGAAAAGCCTTTCTCAATGTTCTCATTTTCCTCAGTTTTTGAAAAACCTTCGAATGTATCAAAAAGATAAAGTTTTCTATCTGGAAAAGAGAAATTTATATATTTTGCAAAATCTCCTTTATAAACACCGAGTTCAGCAGTATCTCCTGGAATATCACGTTCCAATATCTCCTTAGTGATGAGCTGTAACGTTCCTAAACGACAATAATCATTATTGATGATCATACTATTTTCACAGATAGAGAATATCTTATCGCCAAATATCCCAGAATGAAAAAATTTGCTAGTAAGGACTGCAGGGAGTTTGAACTTTATATCGAGTACCCCATTTTCTTCAACATATCTCTCCAACAGTCCAATATAGCAAAAGACAATCCTACTCTTTTCAACACCGCATGCCCATAATTGCCGGACTGTTTCATAATGTGAATTTGCAATATGTATCTCATCGTAATCTATCTCCTCAAGGTCACTGAGGGAGTATACAGGTTTACCCTGATATCCACTTCTATACCCCCCCCCTTACATGTACTCTCCCCAGACTCCAAAAAACCAACGACTGACATGGATACATCTTCATATGTATGCAAATATGTGTCAGCAACAGCACCCATACCAAATATCAAGATCTTCATAACTACATAACTCCTTTTTAAGACACGTTAACATATATAAGTATCATCCATTTTCGTGGACGCCTCAACAACCTCAAAAAGCCCTAGATCTCTGCTGTAAAGAAATGCGACCATCCTATTATCTATGGCTATAGCAGGTTGTGGCTCTTTTACTAATAAACATCCTTTTTGGGTGAGCAAACTAATTGCCTTTTCAATCTTATCGCATTCAAAACAAATATGATAAGGGGTATTCCCTAATCTTTTTATCCCCTCTCCAATGTCCGTGCATCCATCCTGAGGAGCGACTAATTCGATTAATATCCCGTCAATCTCTAAAAAAGAGATATCCACCAAACGTAAAGTATCGTGGATGACATCTGTTTTTTGGATCATACCCTCCCCCACGAAATTTTTACATTCATTGATAGCCGCTGTGATATCTTTTACAAGATAACCGATATGATGTATACGCATCATCTTTTCCCCCAATATTCTACAAGTTCAGAAAATTTTCTCCGGTTTTTATGATAATCCTCTGGGTACAATATCCTATATCTATAATCAACATCTCGTATCTGTATGGTACTCCCTTTGTTAAAACCCAATTGGTCATCTATGTTATTGATCACTTTATTATCTGCTCGGTTCACATTCACCATCTTGTGCATTTGGAGGATGTCAAAAGCTATATCAAGAACGAGTATCTTAGATTCTACAGCATAAGGCGCTTCATCGGCATGATCTTCGTCTATGATATAACTTCCCTCTTCACAAGTTTCTCCATCCAGTTCTATACCATATAAACGGATCGTACCTATAAAATGTTCAGACAGATCATATATACACCAATAAATATCATCATCTCTCTGTATATAACTATGGAACCAGGAAATCTGATCTTCTACTGTAAGTTTTTTACTTTGGTTAAGATAATACAGATTACGTGGTCTGTTCCTCAATGTAACGATATCTTCCGATGACTCCTCTGAAATAGGACAAAGCATCACACATTGTCCTGTGATGGCCTTTTCTCTGTATCCAAGAATCATCTTTTTCCTAGATTCTTTATCCATACTTAACACTTTCCTTTTTGAACTTATTTTACTATCTTTTGTTCGATCATATCTATCAACATACCAACATTTTTTGTCCTTTTTATTTGTGCTGTGGTAAATTTGATGTTAAAATACTGTTCGATCTGCATGATCAACCGCAGATGTGTGAGCGAATCCCAAGCCTCTATATCGTCTGCTGTCATTTCATTAAATAACACGATTGAAGTATCATCAAAAACTTCATAATAGATTTTCTGCAATTCCTGTTTTAATTTATCTCTCTTCAAAATACGCATCCTCCTCTATATGATTCTCTGTAAAGACATGACTATAATCATCATAGTCTAATATATATTCACAGAACCCTTCTTGTGTACTAAATGATACATTAAAGCCGAAATCCAGATACAAAGTACGGACCATATCGTTTTTCTTGGTAGGGGTATATCTTCCGATAATATGTTTACTCCCGCGTTTATCAGCAACCTCAATAATCTTTTTTAGCGTGTAATATTCCACGCCTTTTTTCAAGACACGACAACTCATACACCAATCTGTGATATAACAGGTATCTTTTTCAAAGTAAAGTATGATACATGCTATTATCCCATAATCGCTGAATCTGTCTCTCATTGATACGGTATATAGTCCATACTCTGTATCATCCAGCATACTCCCTGCCTGCGCTTCTGAATATCTATGTGTCATGAGATTAAATTGATTGGATTTATTTAAGAGCTGGCAAAAACGGCCTAGGCTTTTATCATTTACATAAGAGAAAGATGCTCTCATCTCTAACCCTTGAAGATACTCATTGTAATCATCAAACCCTAATGAAAAATCTTTCCGCATCCTTTCATCACGATATGTTTTAAATCTATCAATATCTTCTTTCGTAAGTGTGATCTGGTCAAAAGCATTTGCCGTATCAAGTGTCCTTCTATATAAAGCCGGATCCTCTGGTACTTCTATCACTTCTACCTCTGGGATAAACTTCCTGACTAATTCCCGTTCTGTAGCATTATCATCAAAAAAGACCATACTGTCTATCCCGATATTTAAGTGATCTGCTATTTTCCTGATGTTACTCACCTTATCATCCCAATTTGCCACGAAACAAGAAATATCGTCTAATCTCAAACACATGAAACGGTTTTTTATAAACGGTTCTTTTGCATTTTTTTCATCATTTTTACTACATACAGCTAATATAACGCCCCTCTGTTTTAGCATAAGGATATATTCCTGGAATGCAATATATGCTTCCCCTTCTGGATCGTTGGGATCAAGGAGTATCCCTTCATATCCTACATCCCCTACTGCACCGCCCCATATCGTGTTATCAAGGTCAAATACCAAACATTTTTTGCCCATTCCTTTGAGTGCTATGACTTGTCGTGTGACCATAGCGCAAAAATATCCAATATATTTTAAAGAAAACCCCTGTTTGGAAAGAAAATATGCACTATCATCAAACCATTCTATTTTTCCTATATCTGAGGCTAACCTATTAGTATCCAGTATGGTCACGTAAGGTGGCCTTTTTTTTATAAGTTCCAAATTGATGATACTACAATAACTTTCTCTTGAAAAAATATAATTCGCTTCCAGGTTACCTAGTGGAAAAGAATCAGGTCCTATAATATTTGAAAATAAAATGTGAGCATTTGGGAGATGTTCATGTATTAGATATAATATATCCATAAAATAATCTGCAACATTGTGGGCTTTATCTAGTACATCTTCTGTCGATTCCAAATAAACAGGCCATTTAGGTATATCTCTATGATCAGGGATCAATAAAATAATCTCCGGAGCAAATGCATAAAATTTTGAACTAATATCATATGTATCTGAGAGTAACCCGTTATATTCCCCCTCATAAATATCAGCATGGATATCATTGCATGCCAATAAGGCCTTTAATACCATGACGATCATTTGGATACTTGTTGACCCTAAAATAGCAAACTTTATATCACTTTCCCTGTTATTTTCAATCTTTTCAATTTTGCTTGCAATATTTAATATAGATATATAATCATCAAGCGATGTTTTTTTTAACCTTGTATATAGATCAGAATGCATATGACTATCCTCTTTGATCACTTGTTTTATAGCTACATAAGTACATATATTTTTTATAGATAATAGATAACAGTATGGAAAATATAAGGGCCGAAATATAAGCAGCTAGTGTGCCCCAATCTAACGAAACCCATTCCAAAAACTTTAATGAATATTTGATCATCAATAAATGGATCATAAAAAATTCAAAACTAATATTTCCTAAGAATACAACAATACGGTTTTGTAAGATACTGTTAAAAAGATTTGGTTCTGTATCTGTTAATTTATTTCTGATCAGTAAAATGATCACAGGAAAAGACCATACACTTACCCATAAAAAAGAAGTATCAGAATTAAACGAGATCAGTAAGAAAAAAATAATCAGCAATGAAGATATCCTATACAAAATACGGATAAATTTTCCACCTTTTTTCTGCCTTACAATCTCTTCTCCAATGATAGATATACCCCCCCCATGAAAAATTCAAGACTTCTGGTGACCGGACAAATATATATCAACCAATGTGCATAGGATGAATCGATACATAACCTACACCATATAAACTGAGATAAGATACCTGTCCCAAATAAAATATAAAGAGTGATCCCTTTCAATCGCTGAATAAACTTTATCATCAAAGGTGTGATAAGTGTAAAAAAAATTGTGATAGATAAATACCAGGATACAGCATTATATGAAAAATATACATTTCTAATAGGGATCCAAGATTGCAATAATAACGCATTAAGAGCTAGTACGGCCCAATGTTTAGCGGCCTCTGCGCCCAACAAGTCTCCCCAAGTGAATGGAATAGCTAACAATAAGGTTATCAAATGGAGAGGATAAAATTTTTTTAGACGTTTTTTTAATAATCTAAATAGCTCTAATGAACCTTTAACGCTATATTTTCTCATCGATAGATAGCCACTGAGCATTATGAATATAGAAACACCCAATGCACCAAAACATGAAAATGATTGATTACAGTGACTTAAAAAAACAAATATGATCGCATATCCTCGCAGTCCTTGAATCGACTTTATAAATCCTTTCTCTTCTGTCCTCTCCAATGCTATAACATTACTGCATTGCATTTCTTATCTCCTTTATAAAATCATCGTATGATCTTATATATTCATCTGCATCATAATGTTCACTTGCTAAAACCAACAAGACTGAATCACTGCTAAAATCATACATATCTTTCCAAACCATCGTTGGGAGATAAATACCAATGTGTGGACGATCCAAATGGTATACTGCTTCATTTCCTTCGCCATCTTTCACTTTTATCTTGCTAGTCCCAGCAACGTTTATCAAAACAAATTCTGTTTTTCTGTTGGCATGTTTTCCTCTTACCACATTTTGATCAGATCCATATATGTAAAATACACGTTTAATGTTAAAAGGAATATCCCTCCCCCCCTCCGCAACAACTAAATGTCCCCTTGCATCACCTAATTGAGAAAATTCCAGTATACGAACCCCATTTATATCAGTCATATGACCCTCCTTCATCCTGTTGGATCAAATCCATTGACCGCATCTATCACCATTGTTATTTCTTTTTCTTTCATACCATTATATAATGGTAAACTAAGTATCTCTTTTGCATATCTTTCCGCGATCGGATGATCACCTTCTTTTTTTCCAAGATATCCATATGCCTCTGAAAGATATGGTAAAATGGGATAATGGATCAATGTCTTGATCCCATACCGATCCAAATATCCTATTAGTTCATCACGTTCCTTACATCGGATGACAAATTGATGCCATACTGGATAAGCACCTGGACGAACTTGGGGGAGACGGATGATTGGATTTGTGATCCCATCCATATATCGTCCAGCGATCTTACAACGTTCAGCATTAAGTTTGTCCAAATGGGTAAGCTTGATCCTAAGTAAACCCGCCTGTAATTCGTCTAAACGGCTGTTCCTTCCAATTACCTGATTATGATATCGCTTTTCGCTACCGTAATTACGAAAGATACGAAATTTTTTTGCCAGTTCCTCGTCATTTGTAACGATACATCCGGCATCTCCAAATGCTCCTAAATTTTTGCTTGGATAAAAACTGAAACATCCAACTTTCCCAAATGCCCCAGTTTTTTTTCCACGCCAAAGACCACCATGGCTTTGTGCACAATCCTCTATAACTTGAAGATTGTATTGATGTGCGATTTCCATGATCACTGTCATATCACAAGCTTGTCCATACAGATGTACCGCCAAGATCGCTTTTGTTTTTGGTGTGATCACACTTTCAATCTTTTGTGCATCGATATTCCCATATCGATCAGGTTCAACAAACACTGGTACAGCATCATTTATCGTAATACCCATTATACATGCAATATAAGCATTTGCGCATACGATAACTTCATCCCCAGGGCCGATATTTAAAAGATGGACGCTGATCCAAAGCGAATCAAGACCGCTAGCCAGACCAACACAATATTTACAGCCAATATAATCTGCCCATTCTTTTTCAAATTGCTCGACCTCTTTTCCAAGGATATACCAGCCAGAACGGAGAACTTCTATTGCCTTTTTCTCATATTCTCCTGAATATAATGAAAATTGCCGTTGTAGGTCATTTTGCATTATCATTGTTTTCTCCTTTGTCTAGGCCACTCATATTAGATGGTCCATGATCTTTGATCTTACATTTTGTTATTTTTCGATCTTCAATCTTATATACAATATCACAATTTCCGATCGTAGATAGCCTATGAGCGATGATCAACAAAGTTTTGTTGCCGTTAAAACTGTCGATCGCTTCCATGACAGCGGATTCTGTTTCTGTATCCAATGCAGAAGTTGCTTCGTCTAATACAAGGATCTCTGGATCATTATACAAAACCCTCGCAATACCTATCCGCTGTCTCTGGCCGCCTGATAAGCGCATTCCACCTTCGCCGATATTTGTATCCAATCCATTTTCCAATGTTTCAACAAATCCTTTTAATTGGGCTTCTTCCAAAGCTCCCCAGATCTTATGGTCATCTATGGCATCTTCATCCACTCCGAAAGCAATATTATTCCTTAATGTATCATCCATAATATAGATAGACTGTGGGATATAACCTATTTTCTTATGCCATGCATGCATGATCGGCTGTATATCTTTTCCGTCCACTAATATCTCTCCACTCTGTGATCTCAAGATCCCTAGGATAAGATCTGCTAGAGTTGTTTTTCCAGCGCCAGACGCTCCGATAAAAGCTACAGATCTATTTTTAGGTATCTCTAAACTTGCACTTTCTAAGATAGGCTCATTAGTATGTGGGTATGTGAAAGTGATGTTATTGACGGAAATACTCTTTTCAAAAGATATCTCTACATCAAACCCTATTTTTTTCTCAGCAACATATTTTTCTGTCTGTTTTAAATCTTCATAAATCCTATCTACGGCAGTCCTATTAAACATCACTGTATTCATACTGTTAGTTATACGGTTGAAAGAGGGGAGCATACGGAAAGCGGCTATGGCGAAAACAGAAAGAGCAGGGATGAAGCCATCTAAAGCGACGCCGCTCAAGAGCCGGATGATAACGACGGATAGTAAGCCCGTAATACAGAACATTTCCAGTACAGGCCTTGGTAATATACCTAATAGAGAATATTTTCTTTGGCTTTCAGCATATAAGTGATAAGCTTTAGTATATTGAGAACTGAAAAAATCCTCACCATCCATCACTTTTATCTCCTTGATCCCACCCATAGCCTGCAGCATCCATTTGTTTATTTGGAACTGGTATTCACGCGATCTTGATCCCATTTCTTTTAATTTGTTTCGGAATAGCTTCATAAAGCCCATCACAAAAATAGTCAGTAATAATGCTACTCCGATTGTGATGATCACATCAGTAAATAGCAAAAAGATGACGAGCAATGCACAAACAGACATTTCTGTAGCTAATTGGAGTATCCCCAAAACAACCTGAAAGAAGACTGCTACATCTGAATTGATATTTCTCAATAATTCGGCACTATTATGCGCTACATGAAAAAGATAATCTTCACGCAGATAAGCATCTAATAATTTGGCAGAAATCCTACATTGATTATGATAAGTAAAACGGTATTGTGAATCATACATTAAAGCTATATATACATTTTTTACAATATATATCACGATCAAGCATATACCTAAAAAAGCCATAAAACTATTTGGCGATCTGAAATTTAAAAAATCATAAAAAAATTTCAGATATGGCGTCTCATGGATGGATCCTGGATCCAACACAACATTGATAAAAGGCAAGATCGCACTTACACCCAAGAGTTCAAAAAGCGCACCTAAAAAAATTATCACAGTCAATTGGATCAATCTGATCTTTTGTTTTCTATCAAAAATATAATCAATCTTATGCATTAAACTCATTTTGAGGACCTCCTGTAATATCCAGCTCTTGAATAGATACTTATTATATTTCCATCGAATTTAATGCTTCAAAACATCTCTTATCTTTTTTAAAACGCTATATAAATTTATCCAGACTAAAAATACTTTGATAAAATTTAAAGGTTGTATCGCTACCTTTTTGTTACAACATAATCTATACACTTTTAATACCAAATCTTTATCTGAGCTATGTATGGCTTCTAAAAGCTTCTGATCGAGGATTTCTGACTGCTGCATAGGAGTACAATGATCTATGTATTTGACTAATATCTTCAATTTATCCTCAAAATAACGGTGGTTTTTTATCCGTCCTTCTTTTGAAGTGCAGTCATAATGGGAAAGAGATCCATGCCCTGTACGATACAATGCAGTTACTTTATCTAGATAACTGAATTTACCATTCAATGAAATGCGAAGCCAAAACTCCCAGTCCTCAAATATATAGGACTCGTCATACATACCATATATATCAAATGTTTTTTTAGGTATAAAT
>CANTEW010000081.1 GCA_947652925.1 uncultured Lachnospiraceae bacterium | reverse complement strand
TCTCTCACTTTTTTGTTTACGTTGACTCCAAAAAAGCAGGCATAATAACCTATCAAAAATACAAATGGATCAACAAAAGATCCACCGCCACAAATGACAGATATTGTTTGTACGATCCCAATAAGGATCAACCATAAACCACATTGTTTTTTGTGGTTAAATTCCAATGTTTCTTTCATTTCATTCCTCCTGTAAACTTCGGTCTTGCCATTATTTTATTATTTTACCAGTTACATTTATAGATCAAAGGAACGACTGCACTCAGGCTGCCGCCCCTTGATTTTTGCGTCTTATCGGCTCTGCGTCTGTGCGTCTGGCTCTTTGATGACCGAAATATGAGATTGTGCTAAATTGAGCTTGACTACTTGAAAGAGTGTATTGCCGATACATTATCTGGATCGTTCATAAGCCATATGTGCCAGCAGGACTGCCGGAGCGGTTGTGATGCCACTTTCGTATAAGATCAGTCTTGACGGTGCCGCCGGTGATCCCGTAGTCCTCAACAATGTGGTTTTCCCAGATCGCGTCGAGCATCGGCTGCCAGCTCTGCTCCGCGATCACCATGTCGGTGCCATAGCCGATCAGATCACTTTAGAGAGAAAATCTCTCAACCGAGGGTTTTTCGGATCTTCGAAAAACTCCTGGGGCGGCGCGTCTTCCAGCACTTCCCCGTCGGCCATGAACAGTACTCGGCTGGCCACTTCTTTCGCAAAACCCATCTCATGGGTCACCACGGCCATGGTCATACCGCCCTTGGCCAGTTCACCCATGATCTCCAAGACCTCTCCCACCATCTCCGGATCCAACGCTGAGGTGGGCTCGTCGAACAGCATCACATCCGGGTCCATCGCCAATGCACGGGCGATGGCGATCCGCTGCTTCTGTCCGCCGGAGAGCATGGCCGGATAGGTGTCCGCCTTATCCGGCAGACCTACCCGTTCCAGCAGATCCATGGCATGCTTATCCGCCTCTGCCTGGGATACGCCTTTTAACTTCCGCGGAGCCAGCGTGATGTTGTCCTTGACTGTGAGATGGGGGAATAAGTTAAAATGCTGGAAGACCATGCCCATTTTCTGGCGGTGCTGGTCGATATCCGTCTTTTTGTCCAGGATATTGACCCCCTCGAAGATCACCTGCCCTTCTGTGGCTTCTTCCAACCGATTCATACAGCGCAGGAAAGTACTCTTCCCGGAGCCGGACGGCCCTACGATAAAGACAACTTCCCCGGGATAGATATTGGTGGAGATATTTTTCAGAGCTTTTACCTGATCAAAACTTTTCGTGAGGTTTTTGATCTGGATCAATGGTTTATGAGCGTTCACTGCTACGCAGCCTCCTTTCCAGAAGTTTTACAAAATAAGTAAAGATCATGACCAGCGCCAGATAGATGACTGCTACCGTCAGCAAAGGTATGTAGGCGTTATACGTCTGGCTGCGGATGATATCCCCGCCCTTTGTCAGATCCTGCAGGGCGATGTAACCGCAGACGGAAGTCTCTTTGAGCAGTACCACGAATTCATTGGCCAGCGCCGGGAGGACATTTTTCAACGCCTGGGGCAGGATGATGTAGACCATGGTCTGCAGGTAGTTAAAGCCCAGGCTCCGCCCCGCCTCAAATTGTCCGTTGTCGATGGACAAGATCCCGCCGCGGATGATCTCCGCCACATACGCGCCGGAATTGATCCCGAATGCCAGGGACGCGACCACGATCTTATTTGTAAAAGAGGCAAAGATGATGTAATAGATGATCAGAAGCTGCACCAGCACAGGCGTCCCCCGGATCACCGTCAGGTAGATCTGACAGAGCAGGTTCAGAAACTTCAGTTTCCTGGTCTTCTCATATGTAGAGCGGATGATCGCTACCACAAAACCGATGATGATACCCAAGATCACTGCCAGCAGTGTGATCTCCAGGGTCACCACCAGACCATTCACGATATATTTCCAGCGGCCTTCGCTCACCAGGTTGTCATAGATCGCTTCTTTTAACCCATAAGAACCTTCTTCTGTTTCCTCTTCTCCGGAATTGATATATCCCGCCTTGATCTCATCCAAACGGCCGGACTCCTTCAGATCCGCCAGGGCTGCATTGACTTTTTCCAGTAACTCCTCATTTCCCTTGGCGATCGCCAGTGCATACTCTTCTGTGGTAAATTCTTCGTCTGTGAGCTTCAGCCCCTTGTTCTGGCTCACGAATACACCAGCCGGCTCCTGGTCGATGACCACCGCGTCGATCTTATCTGAGAGCAGGGACTGGATCGCCTCGAAACCTTTATTATATCGTTCGATCGTGGCGTCCTCGATGTCCTCGGCATAGATATCTCCGGTGGTACCCAGCTGCACACCGATCTTCTTGCCCACCAGGTCCTCCGGCGTGGCGATCGGGCTGTCTTCTTTCACGATGATCACCTGGGCGGATGTGGTGTAGGGATCGCTGAAATCCACGCTTTTTAAACGGTCTTCCGTCACCGTCATGCCCGCGGCGCCGAAGTCGGCTTTGCCGGAAGTCACCGCCGTGATGATGGAATCAAAAGCCATATCCTCTATCTGCAGTTCCATCCCCATCTCTTCGGCCACTGCCTGGGCGATCTCCACATCGATGCCCACGATCTCGCTCCCCTCATAGTATTCATAGGGAGGGAACTCCGCATTCGTCGCCATGATCAGTTTGCCGCCGGGACTGTCTGGAGCTTCCTCTCCTCCATCGTCCGTACCGATATAAGATGCTTTGATCTCATCCAAACGCCCGGACTTTTTCAGCTCTGCCAGGGCCGTATTGACCTTCTCCAACAGCTCTTTATTATCTTTTGCGATGGCCAGGGCATATTCTTCTTCTGTAAATTCTTCGTCTGTGAGCTTCAGGCCTTTGTTCTGGCTCACGAATACCGTCGCTGGTTCCTGGTCGATGATCACCGCGTCGATCTTATCCGAGAGCAGGGACTGGACGGCCTCAAATCCTTTGTTGTAACGTTCGATCTTAGCGTCTTCGATGTCTGCAGAATAGATATCCCCGGTGGTCCCCAGCTGCACACCGATCTTCTTGCCCACCAGGTCCTCCGGCGTGGCGATCGGACTGTCTTCCTTGACAATGATCACCTGGGCGGACTTTGTATATGTATCGCTGAAATCTACGCTCTTCAAACGGTCTTCTGTCACCGTCATGCCTGCCGCGCCGAAATCTGCCTTGCCGGAGGTGACTGCCGTGATGATCGCATCGAAGGCCATATCCTCTATCTGCAGTTCCATCCCCAGTTCGTCGGCGATCGCCTGCGCGATCTCCGCATCAATGCCTACGATCTCACTCCCCTCATAATATTCATAGGGAGGGAATTCCGCATTCGTCGCCATGATCAGCTTGCCGCCGATCTTTTCCGGCTCTTCTTTTTCTTCCTTATTTTCTTCCTCGGCCCCATCATTGATATAAGAAGCTTTGATCTCATCCAGACGACCGGACTTTTTCAATCCTGCCAAAGCAGTATTGACCTTTTCCAGCAGCTCTTTGTTGTCTTTGGCGATCGCCAGGGCATATTCTTCCTCTGTAAACTCCTCGTCTGTGAGTTTCAGTCCCGGATCCTGGCTCACGAACACTGCTGCCGGCTCCTGGTCGATGATCACTGCGTCGATCTTATCCGAGAGCAGGGACTGGACAGCCTCAAATCCCTTGTTGTAACGTTCGATCTTAGCGTCTTCGATGTCCGCGGAATAGATATCCCCGGTGGTCCCCAGCTGCACGCCGATCTTCTTGCCCACCAGGTCCTCCGGTGTGGCGATCGGACTGTCTTCCTTGACAATGATCACCTGGGCGGACTTTGTATATGTATCGCTGAAATCTACGCTCTTTAAGCGGTCTTCCGTCACCGTCAGGCCCGCCGCGCCAAAATCTGCTTTACCAGAAGTCACAGCCGTGATGATCGCATCAAAAGCCATATCTTCTATCTGCAGTTCCATATCCAATTCTTCGGCGATCGCCTGGGCGATCTCCACGTCAATACCTACGATCTCGCTGCCATCATAATATTCATACGGTGGAAATTCCGCATTCGTTGCCATGATGAGCTTGTCCTTAGCGCCTGACGAAGCACTGGCCGGACAGGCGAGCAGGATGATCCCCAGCAGCACAGATACCAGAAATGCAGATACCAGCAGAACGATCTGGGGAGATTTTGTGTGGTCATTCCTCATCATTTATTTCTCCTTTCCGTTTACAGCGTGCGGAGGATCTATGCCCCGCCCCTCCCGTACGCTTATGATCATTTTACCATTTCTCAGAGAAAATACAAGATTTTCTGAAACGACATAGACAAAAAAAGAGGACAGCCCATGCAGCCATCCTCCCTATCCTATCAAAAAGAGACCTTATCATGATACCCAGAGAAAAAATCTGACAATATATCCAGCGTCACCAGCAATACACTCAGCTGCTCCCCGTCCAGCCGATCCAGGATCTCCCGGATCATCCGCCTGTGGTACTCCTCATGGTGGCGATACGCCTTTATGCCTTTTTCCGTCAGCTTGACAAACACCACCCGCCTGTCTTCCTCACTCCTAAAACGTTCCACATATTGTTTCTTCACCAGACTGTTCATGGCAGTCGTGAGGGATCCCACTGTGATCTTCAATCCCTTCGCGATGGAAGACATGTTTTTCCCTTCCCCCAGGCCTACGGCCTCGATCACATGCATATCGTTTTTGGTAAGATCTTTGAATTCTTCCGTGATGATCGCTTTTCCCTCCAGATCCCAAACCTCATTAATCAGTCTCACCAGAGCATGATTGATCTTCTTATATGCCTCTTCCATCGCCTCCACCCTTTCATCCCTGCTCCCGCTCTTTATCCTATGAGGGAATTTATCACTTCTCGTACAGTTTCAATGCGCTGCGCTCCATATGCATATGCACCGCAGAACAAAAGGCCCTCCTCCACCTCCCCCCTGGCAGCATGGATCAGCGCTTCTGTGATACAGTACAAAGTCCGGGCGGGATCGCAGGTCTTTAGACAGCGGCGGCAAGGGCCATGGGGGATCTGTTCCCCAGCCATGACCCTCTCCATGAACGGGTTCATGATCGCCCGCCCCGGCATACCTACCGGGCTTTTCACGATGACGATATCTTCCCTGGCCGCATCCACATATGCCTGTTTATAACGGATATCTGCATCACATTCCTCCGTGGGGACAAACCGGGAAGCTACCTGGACCGCATCCACCCCTAATGAAAAAGCATGGGCCGCCTGCGCACGGTCTTTGATCCCTCCCGCCAGCGCTGTGGGGATCCGCTGCTGGTACAGATCCTCATATCCCTTTACAACAGACAGGATCTCTCTCACCTCTGTATCGTAAAGCTGCAGATGTTCTCCCGGCTGCTCTGGCAGATACTCTGTGAGCTGTTCCCGTGTGAAACCCAGATGTCCCCCTGCCTGCGGCCCTTCGATGATCAATAGGTCCGGCACCCGTTTATATTTCTTGTCCCAGTATTTCAAGATCACTTTCGCCGACTTTGCCGTGGATACGATGGGGGCCAGCTTGACCTGTGCGCCTTCTGCGACCTTCGGCAGATCGGTGGGGAGTCCCGCGCCGGAGACGATCAGATCCGCACCGGCTCCTATGGCAGCCCGGACATAGTCCTCATAGTCCCTCATAGCTACCATGATGTTAAAACCGATGATCCCTTCCGGTGCGATAGCGCGGGCCTTGGCGTATTCTGTCCGGATCGCGCGGAGATTAGCCTCTTTTGTATTTCGGCCAAAATCCGGTTCTTGATAACCGATCTGGGCGGCAGAGATCACTCCTATGCCGCCCTCTTTTGCAACAGCCCCTGCAAGACGGCCCAGACTGATCCCCACGCCCATGCCGCCTTGTATGATCGGGAGCTTTGCCTCTATATCCCCCATTTTCAATGGTCTTATCTCCATGTCCCTCTCCTACATGTTCCTGAATCTGTCATATCTGTGCTGTGTCAGAGCATCACTATCCATACTCACATACCGCTCCAGGAACTCTTCCATCCAGTTTCCCATCAGATCTGTCACCGCATGGATATCCTGCACCGTAAACCACAAAGGTTCAGGCAGCACGCGTTCCACTACGCCCAGGGCATAGAGGTCACCCGCCGTCAGCTTCATCACTTCCGCAGCTTCCTGGGCCTTTGCGCTGTCTTTCCAGAGGATACTGGCAAACCCTTCTGGGGATAAAATAGAATAGACAGAATTCTCCAGCATCCACACCTCGTCCGCCGTGGCCATGGCAAGAGCGCCGCCGCTGCCCCCTTCCCCGATCACCACCGACAGGATAGGGGTCTTCAACGCTGACATCTCATAGAGATTCCTGGCAATGGCCTCCCCCTGACCTCTCTCTTCTGCCTCCACACCACAGAAAGCTCCCGGGGTATCCACAAAACAGATCACCGGGCGGTGGAATCTCTCCGCCTGCTTCATCAGACGCAGAGCCTTGCGGTATCCGTCCGGGGAAGGCATACCGAAATTGCGCCGGATATTTTCCTTGGTATCCCGGCCTTTTTCCTGGGCGATGACCGTCACCGGCATCCCCCGGAACCTGGCCACTCCGCCGACGATCGCCTGATCGTCCCCAAAATACCTGTCCCCATGGAATTCTGTAAACTCTGTAAACAATGCCTCGATATAGTCTTTGCCCACAGGACGGTCTTTCTGCCTGGAAGCCGTCACCCGCTCCCAGGCTTTGGCTTTGTCGAGACCCGCCGGGATCTTCAGGCTCTGCCGCATCTCGCCGGAGGATCTTAACATCTGGATCCCTCTGTCTCTGTGTAGCTTTAACAGACGGCTCAGCGTCTCCTTCATCCGGGGACGCTCCACGATCTGGTCTATGAAACCGTGTTCCAGAAGGAACTCCGACCGCTGGAAACCCTTGGGCAGTTTCTGCCCGATCGTCTGCCCGATCACCCGCGGTCCGGCAAATCCGATCAGAGCGTTCGGTTCCGCCAGGATGATATCCCCCAACATGGCAAAACTGGCCGTGACCCCTCCCGTCGTGGGATCGGTCAGCACAGTGATATAGAGGAGTCCGGCGTCGCTATGCCGTTTGAGAGCCGCGGATGTCTTAGCCATCTGCATCAGGGAGACGATCCCTTCCTGCATCCTGGCCCCGCCGGAACAGGCGAAGACGATCAGCGGGAGTTCCTCTTGTGTGGCCCGTTCTACAGCCCTGGTGATCTTCTCACCCACCACTTCCCCCATGCTTGCCATGAGAAAACGTCCGTCGCAGACGGCCAGCGCCGTCTCTTCTCCTCCGATGCACGCTCTCCCGGTGGTCACCGCTTCGTCAAGCCCGGTCTTTTCCTGGAGAGCCGCCACTTTCTCTGTGTAGCCTTTGAACTGCAGGGGATTTTTCGTGGAAAGACCCCTGTCCCATTCCTCAAACGTCCCTTCATCCGCCACCGACTCTATGCGCCGATAGGCGTGCATCCGGAAATAGCCCCCGCACTTCGGGCAGATGTAGCTGCCTTTTCTCACATCCTCCGCGATGATCGCCGCTTTGCACATATTACATTTACGCACAAGTCCTTCCGGTACTTCCGGTCCTCTGGTATCTGCGGCCGTCTGGCCTTTCCTCTTTGGCAGTCTGGTCTTCTTAAACACATTGTCTAGTTTCATACCATACACCTATGCATCTTTTCAATAAATCCAATGTCTACGTTGCCGGACAGATAATCCGGATGGTTCAAGATCTCATACTGATAGTCCACATTCGTATCGATCCCCTCTATGATGACTTCCCCCAGGGCGCTCTGCATCTTCCGGATGGCCTCCCCCCGGTTCTTGGCCCATACGATCAGTTTCGCCACCATGGAGTCATAATAAGGCGGGATCGTATAGCCGCTGTAGATGGCGGAATCGATACGGATGCCTTTGCCCCCCGGCAGGTACATGTCTGTGATGGTCCCCGGCGACGGGCGGAAATCCTTTTTGGGATCCTCTGCATTGATGCGGCACTCGATGGCATGGCCGTTCAAATGCACGTCTTCCTGTCTGTAAGAGAGCTTTTGGCCGGAAGCGATGCGTATCTGTTCTTTGATCAGATCGATCCCTGTGACCCACTCTGTGACAGGATGCTCCACCTGGATCCGGGTATTCATCTCCATAAAATAATATTTACCGGAGGACTCCAGGAGGAACTCGATCGTCCCCGCGTTCATATACCCCGCCGCTCTCGCCGCACGGACAGCCGCCTGGCCCATCTCTTGGCGCAGACTGTCTGTCAGCGCCACGGACGGGGATTCCTCGATCATCTTCTGGTGGTTCCGCTGGATGGAACAATCCCGCTCGCCCAGGTGGATCACATTGCCAAAGTTATCCGCCAGGATCTGAAATTCGATGTGCCGGGGTTCTTCGACAAAATGCTCGATATACATGGTGCCGTCTCCAAAGGCTTTCTGTGCCTCTGTCTGGGCTGTCTGGAAACTATGCTCGAACTCTTCTTCTGTAAAAGCTGTACGCATCCCTTTTCCGCCGCCGCCCAGAGCTGCTTTCACAATGACCGGATATCCGATCTCCCGTGCCACTCCCTTACCTGTCTCGGCGTCATAGACAGCCTCTGTACTCCCGGGGATCACCGGGACCCCCGCCGCCATCATGGTATTCCTGGCCTGCTGCTTATTGCCCAACTTTGCGATCACATCCGCATCCGGCCCGATGAACGTGATGTTGCACTGCTGGCACAATTCTGCAAACTTACTATTCTCGGACAGGAAGCCAAAACCCGGATGGATCGCATCCGCCCCCGTCACCACCGTGGCGCTGATGATCCGCTCCATGCTCAGATAACTCTCCTCTGAAGCTGCAGGCCCGATACAGATCGCTTCATCTGCTAATTTCGTATGGAGCGCCTCCCGATCCGCCTGGGAATATACCGCCACCGTCCCGATCCTCATTTCCCTGCACGCGCGGATGATCCGCACGGCGATCTCTCCCCTGTTGGCTATCAATACTTTCTTGATCATTGTTCCACCTCATATGGTCCATTATCCTATAACAGGCTAGAGCGTGTTTGAAAACCTCAAATATCCTTAAATTACAGAAAATTTACAGATAATAGATGAGTACATTCCAAAAACAGCGTTTTAAGGGGTCCGGGTGAGATCCGTGATCCCCCGGCGCTTTTGGTACTTTTCTCGTAGAAAAGTACACATCCAAAGACCTG
>CANTEW010000080.1 GCA_947652925.1 uncultured Lachnospiraceae bacterium | reverse complement strand
AACCCTTGATTTTACTGGTCTTTTCCGCCAAGCGTTTTCATTGTCGGGAACAAAAGTACATCCCGAATCGCAGCCGAATCCGTCATCAGCATGCACATCCGATCGATCCCAAACCCGATCCCCCCCGTAGGAGGCATCCCGATCTCCAGAGCGTTCATAAAGTCCTCGTCCGTTGTATTGGCCTCTTCATCGCCCTGTGCCAGCAGTTCTTCTTGTGCTTTGAACCGTTCTCTCTGGTCTATGGGGTCGTTCAGCTCAGAATAAGCGTTGGCCATTTCCCAGCCGTTCATAAAGAACTCAAACCGCTCTGTATATTCCGGGTTTTCCGGTTTCTTTTTGGTCAAGGGTGAGATCTCAATGGGGTGATCCATGACGAAAGTAGGCTGTACCAGATGTTTTTCTGCGAATTCTTCGAAGAATAAGCTGAGGATGTCACCTTTCTTATGTCTTTCTTCGTATTCTACATGGTGTTCTTTTGCCACAGCCTGCGCCTCTTCCAGAGTTTGGATCATATCGAAGTCCACACCGGCATATTTTTTGACCGCCTCTACCATCGTGATCCGTTCAAATGGTTTGCTCAGATCCATCTCTACACCCTGATAGACAATGGTGGTGGTGCCCAATACTTCCTGGGCGACGTAGCGGTACAGGTTCTCGGTGAGATCCATCATGCCATGATAGTCGGTATATGCCTGGTATAATTCCATAAGGGTAAATTCCGGGTTGTGGCGGGTGTCCAGGCCTTCGTTGCGGAAGACCCTTCCAATCTCATAGACCCGTTCAAGGCCGCCCACGATCAATCTTTTCAGATATAATTCCAGTGAGATCCGCAGTTTGAGATCTTCGTCCAGGGCGTTGAAATGAGTCTCGAATGGTCTTGCGGCGGCGCCGCCTGCGTTGGATACCAGCATAGGCGTCTCTACTTCCATGAAGCCCTGAGCGTCCAGGTATCTGCGGATCGTGCTGATGATCTTAGAACGTTTGATGAAAGTGTCTTTGACATCCGGGTTCATGATCAGATCCACGTACCGCTGTCTGTACCGGAGGTCTGTGTTCGTGAGGCCATGGAATTTTTCCGGGAGGATCTGCAGGCTCTTGGAGAGTAATGAGACCTGGTCTGCATGGAGGGATATCTCCCCTGTCTTGGTCTTAAATACTTTTCCTACGATGCCCACGATGTCTCCGATGTCCAGTTTTTTAAAAGCTTTGTATCCTTCTTCACCCAGGCTGTCCCTGGCTACGTAGGACTGGATGGTCCCTTGCAGATCTTGTACATGGCAGAAGGAAGCTTTTCCCATGACGCGCTTGGACATGAGCCGGCCGGCTATGGAAACAGACTGGCCTTCGAGTACGTTGAAGGTGTCTTTGATCTCCTGGCTGTGGTGGGAAACGTCATATTTCATGATCTGAAAAGGATCCTTGCCCTCTTCTTGTAATTGTACCAGTTTCTCACGGCGTACTTTTAGTAACTGGCTTTGATCCGGTTCTTTCTTTTGCTGTTGGGCCACTGTTTATCACTCCTTATACATTTCTTTGTATCTGCAATACTTTATATTCCATGATGCCTGTGGGCATTTCTACGCTGACTGTCTGACCTTCTTTGGCGCCGATCAGGGCTTTGCCCACGGGGGACTCGTTGGAAATCTTGCCTTCCAGACTGTTTGCCTCTGTGGAACCTACGATCTTAAACTCGATCTCCTCGTCAAATTCCATGTCGTGGACTTTCACTTTGCAGCCTACGCTGATGGTCTTCAGATCCACTTCATCTTCGACAACAACTTCGGCGTTTTTCAGGATCTTCTCTATCTCTTCGATACGTGCCTCGATATCACGTTGCTCGTCTTTGGCTGCATCGTATTCTGCGTTTTCGGATAAATCTCCTTGTTCTCTGGCTTCCTTGATCTTCTGAGCCACTTCTTTTCTTTTTACGACCTTTAAGTCGTGCAGTTCCTCTTCCAGTTGTTTTAGACCTGCATAGGTAAGCAGATTCTTTTTTTCTTCCATTTTCCTCGCTCCCTTCGCCTCTTATTTATTGGCAATTCCTGTATTATATAAGGATCCCTTGGGATTGTCAAGATTCCGCCGGGGTGTGTTAGCAGGAAATACCTGGATCTTATGGGTTTTCACATATAAAAAAATATGCTATTATGATCAAAATAAGAAGGAGGGGAAAGATGCCGGAGATATATAAGACCGTATACCAGGGCGGACAGGGTGAGATCGTGGAGAAAAAGTCCAGATTCATCGCCCATGTGCAGCCGGTCTCCAGTGAAGGAGAGGCGGTGGAGTTCATAGGACGGATAAAAAAACGATATTGGGATGCCCGCCATAATTGTCATGCTTATGTGATCGGTCCTAACAGGGAGATCACCAGGTGCAGCGATGACGGGGAACCCAGCGGCACGGCGGGCAGGCCCATGCTGGATGTCCTGCTGGGGAGTGGGCTGTATGATATAGCGGTAGTGGTGACCCGGTATTTTGGGGGGACGCTCCTGGGGACAGGGGGGCTTGTGCGCGCATATTCTGCAGCGGTGCGGGAAGGGCTGGCCCATGCGGTCATCATAGAAGAGCAGGAAGGGGTGATCTATCAGATCCAGACTGATTATCAGGGGTTGGGGAAGATCCAGTATCTGGCGGGAGAGCAGGGGGTGTCTATCCTGCAGGCTGATTATACCGAGACTGTGGAGTTGGAGATCTTGCTCCCTTGTGGAGGAGTGAAAAGATTTCTGGATGATGTGACGGAAGCCACGGGCGGGAAGGCACAGATCGAGAAACGCAAGGAAACGCGTTTTGCACTTGTGGATGGGAAGGTGGAATTGTTTTGATGATCCATGGGATGCTGCAGACACGCATTGGGATGGCATTGCATGTCCCGCTTTGCGGGATGTCTGCCCCTCATCCGGCTGGTGCAGCCTGTTACGCGTCCTCGACTCGGAGCAGATCTTCCATGTTGTGTTCAGGGTACAGATCATGGCACACAGTTGACATGGACAGGATTTATAAGGTTTTCAAACAAACGGACATGTCGCCTGACGGCGACATCACCATGAATGAAAGCCAGCTGCTCCGTGCCTCCGGCACTCCCACAGCTGCCACCTGTATTCATGATCCGGGCTTCCGCCCTACTCATTCATACAGGTTAGCCCGTCAAATGTCAGGCCGAATGTGCAAACAAGTTTGCCCATCGTCCTGCCGCTTGCCGGGACTTTCAAAGTAAACTTTAAATACACTTTAAAGCGTGTCTGGCTGGGGATATTCTTTGCCTTGGGTGTCTACAGTCATAGACTTGATCACTTGAGGTTCCACAGGCCTGTCGTTGGGGCCGGTGGGGGTGTTTGCGATCTTGTCGATCACATCCAGTCCTTCTGTGATCTTGCCGAAAGCGGCATAGGCGCCGTCCAGGTGGGGTGAGGTCTCGTGCATCAGGAAGAACTGGGAACCGGCGCTGTTGGGATGCATGGCGCGAGCCATGGAGATGACGCCCGGCTCATGTTTTAAGTCATTTGGAAAACCATTCTGGGCAAATTCCCCACGGATGGCATAACCGGGTCCGCCCATCCCTGTCCCGTCAGGGCAGCCCCCCTGTATCATAAAGCCAGGGATCACCCGATGGAAGATCAGGCCGTCATAGAAACCTTTTTTCACAAGGCTGATAAAATTGTTTACCGTATTCGGGGCGATGTCTGGATATAATCCTATTTTCATCACATCGCCATTTTCCATTGTTATTGTTACGATCGGGTTAGACATTATGCGTATTCCTTTCATTGTATTGATGATATCAGGTGTTGTCTGCCCCACAGATATATGAGCATTCTGCGTTGCAGGTCTGCCCCTCATTATAATATGGAAATGGGAAAACTGCAAGGTGTTTGGCAAAGGAATGGCAGAACTGTTATAAAATGCTGGCACAGAAAGGACATATGTGCTATACTTCATCTATTGGATCGATATTAAGATGTAGGTATCGCGAAACGGATGTCATTGGAGATCTGCGCAAAGACCTTCAGGGACGGAGTACTAGAGCGTGTCTGAAAAATGCTTTATGTCAACTGTGCGTCACAATTTGTGGGAGATCTGTCCCGAATGAAGGCGGCGTAGCGGGCTACGGCAACTGAATACGGGCCAAATATACCACAAAGTGGGGCGTGCGGGTGGCGTGAATGATTTTTCAGACACGCTCTAGCACTACAGCGAACGATTCAAATTTAGAAATCTATAATGAGCAATATCCGCTTTTGTTATAGTAAAAATTCGATTATTTTCTATTTGAAAATCGCTACAAAAGCGGTTTATTTAAAGTACCATACAATATGTTCGCTGTAGTGCTAGTACTCCATCCAGTCAGAAATTGTAGTTTGACTTTGCCTGGTCTGCACCAGTGCTAGGCAAAATTTTGACAGCGATGCGGTGGCATCGGTTAAAAATTTTAACAACGCAATGGTGCGGAGCAGACGGAGTCAAACTATGATTTCTGGCCGGATGGAGTAGTAGAATAAGATCAAGGAGTAAGAGCTGTCATGAGAGTTGAGACCAGGAGTGCGCAGGAGACATTTGCACTGGGGGAAGAGCTGGGAAGATCAGCGCGGCCAGGGCAGGTGTACGCATTGATAGGTGGCCTGGGGGTGGGGAAGACCGTATTTACCCAGGGATTGGCGGCGGGTCTGGGGATACAGGAGCCGGTGTGCAGTCCTACGTTCACGATCCTCCAGGTTTACGGGGGAGGCCGCCTGCCTTTTTATCATTTTGATGTATATCGGATCTCGGATGTAGAGGAGATGGAGGAGATCGGATACGAGGACTGTTTTTATGGACAGGGAGTGTGTCTGGTGGAGTGGGCGGATCTGATCGCAGAGATCCTTCCGTCTGGTGTGGTCTATGTGAAGATCGAGAAAGATCTGACGGAGGAGGATCTGGATCATCGGAAGATCACAGTCGGCGGCCAGGGAGAGGATGACGGGATAGAAAGGGTGGAGAGCATATGAAGATATTGGCTTTAGACAGTTCTGGGCTGGTGGCTTCTGTTGCAGTGTTGGAGGATGGTGACATGTTGGCGGAATATACAGTCAACTATAAGAAGACTCATTCACAGACGCTGCTGCCTATGTTGGATGCAGTTGTGCAGATGATCCAGTTAAGACTTGACACGGTGGATGCGATCGCGGTGTCTTCAGGGCCGGGGTCTTTCACAGGTCTGCGGATAGGGTCTGCAACGGCGAAAGGGCTGGGACTCGCACTTGATAGACCACTGATCAGCGTCCCCACGACCCAGGTGCTGGCCTATGGCCTTTATGGGGCATCCGGGGTCGTCTGTCCGATCATGGATGCCCGGAGGGATCAGGTGTACACAGGGTTTTATAGATTTACGGACGGGCGGATGGAAGTCCTGCATGACCAGATGGCTGCGGATATCCGGCAGGTGATCCGGATGCTGGACGAGATGGGACAGCCCGTGATCTTTTCTGGTGACGGGGTCCCTGTGTATCGTGGAGTGATCGAGGAGCATATGAGAGTCCCGGTGTGTTTTGCGCCTCCTCATGTGGATCGGCAGAGGGCCGGCGCTGTGGCAGCTCTCGCCATGGAGTATCTGAGAGAAGGTCGTACCCAGACAGCGGGAGAGCATAAGCCGGAATATCTGCGGGTCTCCCAGGCAGAGCGGGAGCGCCAGGCACGTTTGGAGAAAGAGGCAGGGATGCGATGAAGATCCGTGAGATGCAGATCGATGATCTGGAACAGGCCATATCAATAGAAGAGGAGTTATTTTCCGTACCCTGGACCATGAATGGTCTTTTTAGCATGCTGGTGCGGGAAGACGCCTTGTTCCTGGTCGCAGAAGACAAGGACAAGATCATAGGTTTTTGTGGAGCTTTTATGGTGATGGATCAAGGGGATATCGTCAATGTGGGAGTGAGGCCAGAGAGACAGAGGCAGGGAGTGGGGAGGAGATTACTGCAGGCTCTGATACGGAGGGCAGATGAGAAAGGGGTCACCTCTCTATACCTGGAGGTGCGCGCCAGCAACCGGACGGCGATCTGTCTGTATGAGGGACTGGGTTTCAGACAGGCGGGCGTGAGGAAAGGATATTATGAGGAGCCGCGGGAAGACGGGATCACTATGTGCAGGACGGCAGTGGACGGTCATTAGGCTGCCGGGATCCCCATGGTAATGAGTTGACATAAGTTCTAGACGTTTCCACTAGGTTTTTGACTGTTTTTGTCTTATAATGTGAGAAGATAAGGCGACAGACAAACACATTCTGCTATACAGGGAGGATACTGATGAGGATCTATGATCAGGAAAATACAACAGAACTGGTGGAGATCATCTGTAATAAATGCGGTAAACGGATATCTGTAACGAAAGGGGTCCCCCAGGAGGATTCGCTGCATATAGAGAAGAACTGGGGATATTTCTCACAAAAAGACGGTACCCGCGATTCATTTGATGTCTGCGAAGAGTGTTATGCGAAATGGGTGGCGGGCTTTGCGGAGCCGGTATTGTCGGAGGAAAATGTGGAATTGATCTGAAAGGATTGGGATATGCTGGATGTTTGTTTGTTGGGGACAGGTGGTATGATGCCGCTGCCAAAAAGATGGCTGACCTCATTGATGACACGATATAACGGGAGCAGTCTGCTGATCGACTGCGGGGAGGGGACGCAGGTTGCGATCAAGCAGAGGGGATGGAGCTTCAAGCCCATCGATGTGATCTGTTTTACCCATTATCATGGGGATCATATCAGTGGTCTGCCAGGACTGCTCCTCACCATGGGAAATGCGGAAAGGACAGAACCTTTAGTACTCATCGGTCCAAAGGGGTTGGAGAGAGTGGTATCCGCGCTGCGGGTGATCGCTCCGGAACTCCCATTTTCTATTGAATACTGGGAGATCACAGAAACTGTGCAGGACTTTAAGATCAATGGATACGAGATCACAGCTTTCCGTGTGAACCACAATGTCCTCTGTTATGGGTATACCTTGCAGATCAAGCGGCAGGGAAGATTTTCCGTGGAACGGGCGAAAGAGCAGCAGATCCCCATACAATACTGGAACCGCCTGCAAAAAGGGGAGACGATCGAGAGTGCCCAGGGTATCCTGCGCCCCGAGATGGTCCTTGGGCCAGAGCGCAAAGGGATCAAACTGACCTATACCACAGACACACGTCCGACCAGATCCATAGAAGAAAATGCAAAAGAGGCGGATCTGTTCATCTGTGAAGGGATGTATGGGGAGCCGGAAAAAGAGGTAAAAGCCAGGGAATATAAGCATATGACTTTTAAGGAAGCGGCTTCCCTTGCAAAAAAAGCCCAGGTGAGAGAAATGTGGCTGACCCATTACAGCCCCTCGCTGGTAAGGCCGGAAGAATATATATCTACAGCACAGGACATCTTTCCAGGCGCTTGTGCGGGAAGAGATGGAAAGAGTACGGTATTGGCGTTTGAGGATGAGGAGGACTGATCTATGGGCGATGAAAAGGTCAAGATATTGGCGATAGAGACTTCTTGTGATGAGACGGCGGCTGCGGTAGTGGAAAATGGACGGCAGGTGCTGTCAAATGTGATCTCATCTCAGATAGAACTCCATAAATTATATGGCGGGGTGGTCCCGGAGATCGCATCCAGGAAACATATTGAAAAGATCGATCAAGTCATCCGGCAGGCGCTTGAGGAGGCAGATACGACTCTGGGAGAGATAGATGCCGTGGGTGTGACGTATGGTCCGGGGCTTGTGGGGGCGTTGCTCGTGGGTGTAGCAGAGGCAAAAGCGATCAGTTATGCCCGTGGCCTTCCTCTGGTGGGTGTCCACCATATAGAAGGACATGTCTCGGCAAATTATATTGAACATCCCCAGTTGGAGCCGCCTTTTCTGTGTCTGATCGTTTCAGGGGGACATACGAACCTGGTGGTCGTGGAAGACTATGGTGAGTTTCGTATCCTTGGCACGACCAGGGATGATGCAGCGGGGGAGGCATTTGACAAAGTGGCAAGGGCGATCGGCCTGAGATATCCGGGAGGGCCGCAGATCGACAGACTGGCCAAGGAGGGGGATCCGCATGCGATCGCGTTCCCCAAGGCAAAGATCGAAGGCGCACCGTACGATTTTAGCTTTAGCGGGGTGAAGTCTTCGGTCCTGAATTATCTGAACCAGCATAAAATGCAGGGGTTGGAAGTCCCTAAAGCTGATCTGGCAGCGTCGTTCCAGCAGTCGGTGATCCAGGTGCTCGTGGAACATACGATGCGTGCGGCTGAGGATCTCCATATGGAACATGTGGCGATCGCGGGGGGCGTGGCAGCCAACAGCAGTCTGCGGGAGGCCATGGAGACTGCCTGTGAGAGTGAGGGGATCCGTTTTTATCATCCATCTCCCATTTATTGTACAGATAACGCGGCGATGATCGGGGTGGCGGCTTATCATGCATATAAAAAGGGTGTCCGGCACGGGTGGGATCTGAATGCAGTGCCGAACCTGAGATTGGGGGAACGTCTATGAAAAAAGAAAGGTGTATAGCCATCGTGGTCGCGGCGGGTCAGGGAAAGCGTATGGGCAGGGGAGTACAGAAACAGTTCCTGGATCTGGGCGAAGGGAGGCCGGTACTGTATTATCCCCTGGCCTGTCTTCAGGGGAGTCCGGTCATAGATGGGATCGTCCTGGTGACTTCCCAGGAGGGGATGGGGTTCTGTAAAAAGGAGATCGTGGACAGGTATGCTATGGATAAAGTGACAAAGATCATCCAGGGGGGCAGGGAACGCCGTGATTCTGTGAGAGAAGGATTGAAACATTGTACAGGTGCCGACTATGTGTTCATCCACGACGGCGCCAGACCTTTTATCACGGGAGAGATCTTACAGAGGGCCATGGATGCGGTACGGATATATAAAGCATGCGCTGTCGGAGTGCCTGTGAAAGACACGGTCAAATTGCTGGATGGGGAGGGATTTGTGCGTGAGACACCTGCCCGGGAGTGTGTGTGGCAGGTACAGACACCGCAGTGTTTTTCATATCCATTGATCTGTAGAGCACATGAGATCGTGGAGGAAAAGTCCTCGAGGATAGTCACAGATGATGCTGTTGCTGTGGAATTGAGCGGTTTGGCCAAGGTGAAGATGGTCATGGGGGCGTATTCAAATCTGAAGATCACCACACCTGAAGATCTGGAGATAGCCAAAGCCTTTTTATGATCCAAAGTGTGTTAAAAAAATTGAAATTTATGGTTGACATGGGCGGATAATGGTGCTAAGATATCAAAGTCGTCAAAACGAAACGAAATATGTGGAGAGGTATCGAAGTGGTCATAACGAGGCGGTCTTGAAAACCGTTTG
>CANTEW010000079.1 GCA_947652925.1 uncultured Lachnospiraceae bacterium | reverse complement strand
AGTGACGAAATATCCGGCACACTTTATCACAGAAATCAGCTTGTCGATACACTAGATATCTGCAAGATCCAAGCGATCCACAGGATCAATAAATTTTTAAGAGGTTTAGGATATGGGAAAAAAGACAGTGAAAAGACGGATCCTCATATCGAACACAGTGATGGTCCTGTCAACGCTGATCATTTTATTGACGATCAATATGGTCGTTTTGAAAGGTTATTCTGAGTTTATCGAGCATGAATTGGAAACCTCCATGGAAAATGTGACGGATGGAGAAGGTATGGAGGAGATGATAGAGGGTCTTACAGTCCGACGGAATGAATTTATCCTTCTGTTTTTAGCAGATAGTATATTATGCATTGCCGTTCTGGTCATGATGAGCCAGTTTTTTACGAAGAAACTGACCGACCATATCATGGAGCCTTTGGATATCCTGGCGGACGGGGCCAAGAGGATCCGAGATCACGATCTGACGCAGGATGTTGGATACACGGGGGACATTGAATTTGAAGATGTCTGCCGTACTTTCAATGACATGCGCAGGGCGATCCTGGCGGGGCAGGAGAAAAACCGGAAGTATGAAAAAGCCAGGACCGACATGATCGTGGGGATCTCCCATGATCTGCGGACGCCCCTCACCGCGGTCAGGGGGGCCATCAAAGGATTGCTGGACGGGGTGGCGGCGACGCCGGAGCGCCAGAAAAGGTTTCTTGAGACCGCTTACCGAAGGACAGGGGATATGGATGTACTGCTGGATCAACTGTTTTATCTCTCAAAACTGGAAACAGGGAATATGCCCATCAATCTTAAGACCATAGAGATCGGGGACTTTATCAGGAGTTATGTAAAAGGAAAGAAGGAACTTCTGGAGAATGGACAGACAGAGATCACTGCAGATGTAAAAGGGGGCACAGGATATGTGTCTGTTGATCCGGAGCAGCTCCAGAGGATCTTTGACAATCTTCTGGAAAACAGCAGGAAGTATGGGGGGAGTGACGCCGCTGAAGACAAAGATCAGTCTGGAGAGAAAGAAAGAGGGATCTTGTATCTGCTTTTCGGATAATGGCGTGGGTGTACCAGAGGAAAAACTGCCCTTTATTTTTGATGAGTTTTACCGTGGGGATGAGTCCAGAAGTAAAAAAGAAGGAAATGGACTGGGGTT
This sequence comes from uncultured Lachnospiraceae bacterium, assembly GCA_947652925.1. Classification (GTDB taxonomy): domain Bacteria; phylum Bacillota; class Clostridia; order Lachnospirales; family Lachnospiraceae; genus MGBC164599. The sequence continues at coordinate 9,164 of CANTEW010000079.1, read as the reverse complement.
ATATATCGTCAGGTATCTGACGGAGGCGATGGGCGGAAGCGTTTGGGCAGAAAATGCAGGAGGGCTTGCGGTCTATATGGAGCTGAAGGAAGGAGGACAATGAGGATGGCTGATAGAAAGCGTGTGTTGATCGTAGAAGATGATGCGGACATCAGTATGGTAGAAGAAGCTTATCTGGAGGCGGCGGGATTTCAGACAGAAATTGTTACGGATGGGGCAGAGGTTTCTGATCTGATCGAGAAGGAAATATTTGATCTGATCCTGCTCGATTTAATGCTCCCGGGGAAAAGCGGTTATGAGATATGCAGAGAGATACGGGATAAGGTGGATATCCCGATCCTTATGGTGACGGCAAGGACAGGGTCCGTAGATAAGATCAGGGGACTTGGGCTTGGAGCAGATGATCATATCTCCAAACCTTTTGATCCGGCAGAGCTGGTGGCAAGAGTCAATGCAAATCTAAGGCAGTATGAGCGGGTGACGCAGAGATCAATGGAAGAAAAAGCGGAACAGCCGGAAGAGATACGGGTCCATGACCTGCGGATCCTCATCAATAGCTGGAAGGTCTACAAAGGAGACAGGGAGATCAAATTCCAAAACAGAGAGTTTGGATTGTTGAAATTTCTTGCGATGAATCCCAATATTGTATTTTCAAAGGAACAGCTTTTTGAAAAAATATGGGGCTGCGACTATGTGGGAGACAGCGCTACCGTGATGGTGCATATCAACCGTATCCGGGAAAAGATCGAAGATGACAGCAGGGATCCGAAGATCCTGGAAACAGTGTGGGGAGCAGGATACCGTTTTAATAAATAGTAGGAGGTGGTCAGTATGTGGTCGATCTATGCGATAGGCTCTGCATTTTTTGCCGGGATCACGTCAATACTTGCAAAATGTGGAATAAGGAAGACAGATCCTGACATTGCAACAGCGATCCGGACAATCGTCGTTCTGCTGTTTTCGTGGCTGATGGTCCTGATCGAAGGTACGTGGACGGACATTGCGGGGATAGAGGGGAAAACCTTGCTGTTTCTTGTCCTGTCCGGCATGGCAACAGGAGCGTCATGGCTGTGCTATTTTCATGCCCTGCAAAAAGGCGACATCAATAAAGTGGTACCGATCGATAAGTCCAGCACGGCGCTCACGATCTTACTGGCACTTATTTTCCTGCACGAAGGACTTACATGGGGAAAGGCAGTATCTATCCTTTTGATCGGCACGGGAACATTGCTGATGGTGCAGAAAAAAGACGCAGGATCAGATAAGGAGCGGCAGAGCAGCGGCTGGCTGATCTATGCAGTCTTGTCTGCAGTATTTGCAAGTCTGACTGCGATCTTGGGAAAGATCGGGGTCACGGGGATCGATCCAGATCTAGGTACAGCGATCCGGACGATCGTAGTCCTTGTTATGGCGTGGCTGATGGTATTGATCAGTGGCAAACAAAAGGAAGTGGAACAGGTACAAAAGAAAGAGCTGGGTTTTATCATAATGTCAGGTCTGGCGACCGGGGCGTCATGGCTGTGTTATTATCGTGCATTGCAGAGTGGGCCTGCCAGCGTGGTCGTTCCAATAGACAAACTAAGCATTCTTGTTACCATTGCTTTTTCGTGGATCGTGTTCCATGAAAAACTAACGAAACAATCTGCTTTTGGTATGGTGTGTATTACGATCGGTACAGTGTTACTGGCGATGATCTAGTGTATCATAATAGAGTTTAAGACATAGATCATAGAGGTATGTGTCTTTTTTTGCGATATAGAAAATTTTGTTCCCTGTATCACAAGATCCTCTGGAAGATGCGCACTTTGCGCATAAGGAAAATTTACAGAGTTTAGGATCTGTTTATAAAATATCCCTCTGTTTGTTTAGGGTAAGTTGTTAAGATATCTGAAAGAAACAAAGGGGGCTTTTTTATGTTAAAAGAAGGAATGAATGGATTTTGTATGGCATTGGCAGACAGTGTGCCGGGGGTATCCGGCGGAACGGTAGCATTTATCATGGGATTTTATGACCAGTTTATTGGTTCTATCCATGATCTGGCGTTTGGAAAGATGAAAGAAAAAAGAGCGGCATTGATGTATCTGGCAAAGTTGGGAGTAGGATGGATCGTTGGGATGGGTATGGCTGCGATCTCAGCAATGTTTCTTCCGGGAATATCAGGTTCCACATTACTTCTGATCTTCGGAGCGTATATTCCGGTGATCACTGCGATAAAAGGTGTTCTGTCTTTGGAAATTTCCTATATCCCATGCCTGATCTTTTTTGGATGCGGTGTCCTCACAGGGGCGGTAACGGTTGTGAAGGCGATCAAGGTCTGTCTTGAAAAATTTCGTACACAGACTGTGTATATGATCTTGGGAATGATGATCGGTTCCTTTTATGCGATCATTATGGGGCCTACAACTTTGGAAATACCGCAGGATGCTTTAAGTTTGGGGGATTTTCATATTATTTCAGCAGTCCTGGGCGTGGCATTGGTCTTGGGAATGCAGATCATAAAGGAAAGAAGTGCGATCAATGGAATAAGCTGAGCCTGTTATAGAAATATATCAGCAGGAAAGAAGGGAAAGACAGGAAAAGATCACATGTGTTGTTGATGATATACAACTTGAGAGATGCAGCAGATCTGATGATAGCTGTGCTGGCTGTCCTTGCAATATGGGTAGCATATCATAAAATCCCACAGAAGGGGATAAAAGAAGTAAAGCTCCCACGAATAGGAGCAAAGATGGGATCAGACCAGCCCTAATTTGTCCATTCAGTTATCGTACAGCCATTATGATACGGGGATCCTGGACTGATCAAATTCAGGAAAGCATATAAAATATGGAACGCAGATCATCCATATAAACCGGGATATGAAGTGACAGACGGGATCTTTATCACGGAGTGATCGCAATGAGAAGATCAAGAGGATCTTTCATTCATGTAGGCGTTATATGCAGTTTTATCTGCATGATCGCAAAGATATTGGACTTGTGTGATCCGTATATGGATTTTTCAGGGCATGCTTTTTTATGCAGATGTTATTATATTTTTCTGTAATATCATTGGCATTTATACTAAAAATTTAAGGCGTTGTCTTGATCCTTTGATCGTAGGCGGGGATGGTGTGGAGGTCATAGTGGTGGATGATGGCTTCACAGACAAGGCAGGGGAAATTGCAGTAGATACGCAGGATTTTGTACTGGAAAGAGTTTCTGTTTATGAATGAAGAGTGCAGACAAAAGCGGAGACTTTATATCTGAGTGTTTCTATGTCTTTTGTCATTGACATTGTGGAGTGTTTTGCGGGATCAGGATCTTATGGAGATGGCAGTTTCTTACTGCCGCGCAAAAAGCAGTGTGCTAAAGGGCCGTCAGACGATCTATCGATCTTTTATCTCCAGTTATAACTTTTGGGTGTAAACCTATGAACAAAACAAGACTTCTCATCCAGTCTCGTTTTTTTTATACTTTATGAAAAGGCCGGATGGCCATGGTGGGGTGCCCGGAGGGTATACTTTATGAAAAGGCCGGATGGCCGTGCAGGGAGAATGAGAAGATGAACAATTTTATTTTTGAGAATGCGACGAAAGTTTTATTCGGCAAAGGATGTGTAAAGGAATATCTGGCCTGTCTGACGAAAGGCTGCGGGGATACGGTCATGCTGGCCTATGGGGGAGGCTCCATTAAAAAGAACGGCATTTATGACGAAGTGGTCTTTATCTTAAAAGGAGCAGGAAAGCGCATCGTAGAGTTTTCCGGCATTATGTCAAACCCCACATATGCAAAAGTTTTAGAGGGCGCAAAACTGGCAAGGGAAAATAAGGTCGGGCTGATCCTCGGCGTTGGCGGCGGTTCCGTTATGGACTGCTGCAAAGCGGTCTCCATTGCCGCCCGGTATGACGGCGATGTGTGGGAGGATTTCTGGGCGAGGCCGGGCATCTTTAATCTCGAGCCGCTCCCGCTGGGCGTGATCGTCACGGTGGCGGGGACCGGGAGTGAATGCAACGGCGGGGCGGTGATCACCAACGAGGAACTGAAGATAAAGACCGGACGCGACTATCCAAAATGCAATCCCAGGTTTGCCCTGCTCGATCCGACCTATACCTACAGCGTTCCGAAATTCCAGATGGCGTCCGGCAGCTTTGACATCCTTTCCCACATCATGGAGATCTATTTCAGCGGGCCGGACGAGGACAATGTCTCGGACGACATTGCCGAGGCGCTGATGAGGAACGTGATCCGCAACCTGCGGGTGGCGATCCAAAACCCGGAGGACTATACAGCCCGGAGCAATCTGATGTGGGATGCGACGATGGCGGAGAACCGGATCATCAAGCTCGGCAAGCGCACGGATTTCCAGTGCCACCAGATGGAACACCAGCTCGGGGCATACACGGACTGCAACCACGGCGCGGGGCTGGCGGTCCTGCATCCGACCTATTACCGCCACATTTACAAAGACGGACTTGCAAAATTCAGACGGTTTGCCACGGAGGTATGGGGGATCTCACCTGACGGGAAAACAGAGGAGGAGATCGCCCGCGCCGGGATAGACGCGCTGGAAGGCTTTATCCGTGAGATCGGCCTGCCTGCGACTTTGCGGGAGCTGGGCGTAAACGGGGATGTAGATCTGAAGGCGGTCGCTGATTCCTGCGCGATCGTGCCGGGAAGTTACCGGAAGATGACAAAAAAGGAGATCTTTGAGATCTTCAGGGAATGTCTTTAAATGATCCATATAAAATGATGAAAAAGGAGAATAAGACAATGAAAACAACAAAGATGAAAAAAACGGCTGCCCTTGTCATGAGCCTATTGCTTTTGTTTAGCCTTGCCGCCTGCGGAAATGAAAAGCAGGCGGCAGCCCAAGACGTGTCAGAGCCTTCTTCGGGATCCAAAGGATCAGAAGGACGATCTTCTGCCAGCGAAATGGAAGATGCCGGCGGCACGGATGAAACTGTTTCCGACACGGAAAGCGCAAGTACAGGCGGAGGCAAAAAGACACTGGTCGTCTATTACTCAGCATCCGGGAACACAGAGGAAGCGGCAGGCTACATCGCGGCAGCTACAGGCGGGGATCTGTTTGAGCTGGAACCGAAGGAAGCCTATACAGACGCAGATCTGGACTGGACGGATGAGGACAGCCGCGTGTGTCGGGAACATGAAAACGAGGATGAAAGAAATGTGGGATTGACATCAACCGAGGTCCCCGACTGGGAGTCTTACGAAACGGTGTTTATCGGCTACCCGATTTGGTGGGGGATCGCCGCATGGCCGGTGGACGGTTTCATCACGGCAAACGACTTCACCGGAAAAACGGTCATACCGTTCTGCACATCGGCAAGCTCAGGACTTGGTGAGAGCGGAAAGTTGCTGGAAGAGATGGCGGGGACCGGGGACTGGCTGGAGGGCCAGCGGTTTTCGTCGGGCGTTTCGGAAGAAGAGGTAAAAGCCTGGGTAGGGACTCTGGGATCATAAAAGAGCGAGGAGGGATGGATACATGAAACATAAGATCATAGCGCTCTTCCTAAGTTCTGTGCTGGCGATCGGACTGACAGCCTGCGGGAACAGACAGGCGGAACAGGAAGAGGGACAAGAACAGGCGCAAGTCGCGCAGGAGGAACAGGCAGAAAAAGGAGGAGCGGGACAGGAGGGCGAGCAGGGACAGGAGCAGCCTGTCCCGTCCGTGGGACCACAGCAGGACGGATCGGGTGGATCAGAAGGCCAAAATATCTTGATCGCGTATTTTTCCGTGCCGGAGGATGTGGACACGTCCGGCGTGGACGCGATCGCGGGCGCGAGCATCGTGGTAAAGGACGGCGGAGTCTGCGGCAATACGGAATATGTGGCAAAGATCGTGCAGGAGACTATAGGCGGCGATCTGTTCCGCATTGAAACCACAGAGGATTATCCGCTGGATCATGACCCGTTGGTGGACCAGGCGGCAGAAGAGCAGGATGAAAACGCGCGTCCGGAACTGAAAAGCCATATAGAGGATCTGGGACAGTACGATACGGTGATCTTAGGGTTCCCCAATTGGCTTGCGTACCACAATTTGATACAATGCACCCAAGCATGAGTTTGGGTGCATTTTTTAACGATAGGAATTTTGTCTGTATGTTACGGCAGCACAGGAATTGGCGGCACTTGTGGGGCAGTACGAGGCAAATCGTAGCATTTGGATAAGTGGGTTACTACGATTAAGGATATTTAAAACTGATATTACTTTGTATTACATGAAAATCGTACCTGCCGACCTTGGCACATGTGGTGGAGAAGCAAAAAATCTCTTACAGGATTTGCAGAGCCGGAATGAGCGTATGTTTTTAGTCATGGTACTACTGCCTCTGGCATTGCGTGGAAATACAACTTACCCATGCCTGTGCAAAAGTGTCATAATTGCAATTGGCAGATGATATCCCTTGACAATAGTCCGACTTTGGACTAAAATAATAACGGTACAAAGTTGGACTATTAAAGCATAGGGAGGAAAAAAGTGAACGATAATACAAATGTAAATCATATAGAGGAACTCAACCATTATTATGCTGTGTGGCAGGAAACCAACCATGTCTATGAAGAATGGGCAAAACGTCATGGCATATCAGCCTGTTGCTTATTGACTCTCATATCCATTAACGAGGGTGGAAAACAATGTACACAAAAAAATATCAGCCAGCGATGGTCAATACCCAAGCAGACGGTCAATATGATTCTAAAAGATTTACAAAACAAAAAATATGTTGATCTCATCCCTATGCAGGAAGATAAACGAAACAAGCAAATCCAATTTACAGTAACAGGAAAGGAATATGCGGATACTATTTTATCTGAATTACGAAAAGCTGAATTGGCTGTGATCGAAAAAATGGGAATTGAACGTATCCGCAGGTTGAATGAAGAAAGCGAACTGTTTATTAAATTGTTTCGTGAAACAGGAGGTTCACCAACTTATGAAGATACAACCGCATGATACAAAAACATTTTTTCGATATGTCCTCCCAGCAATTCTTTCGTTCTCCCTATCTGGTGTATACTCCATTGTAGATGGATATTTCATCGGAAACCGTTTAGGTGATATAGGACTTTCGGCTGTCACGATTGTCTATCCAATCGTTGCCATTATCCAGGCAATCGGAACCGGGTTGGGTATGGGCGGAGCCATTTATTTTTCGATTTATAAGGCCAAAGGAGATGATTCTGGAGCCAGGCTGTTTATAGCAATATCAAACTGGCTGATGCTCGTATTCAGTGTGATATTAACAGCTATGATTTTGTGCTGGAATTCTCCCGCGCTGCGGCTTCTGGGTGCAGACGGGGAGATGTTCATCCGGGCCAAAGAATATATTGTGGTCATTTCGTTGGGAACGATTTTTCAAATTTTCGGCACTGGACTTGTACCTTTCATCCGCAATCTTGGCGGTTCTGCCTATGCGATGTTTTCTATGATTGCAGGGTTTATTACGAACATAGTTGCGGACTATCTCTTTGTATGGGTATGGGAACAGGGTATGGCCGGAGCCGCGATTGCTACGGTGGTCGGTCAGGGTATGACAATGCTGCTTGCATTGATTTACCTGTTTGTGAAAAGACATTTTGTGCTGAGGATCCCTTTGGATCAAATTGCGTCTACTGCTGTTTTGGTGCTAAAAGTCGCAGCCGCTCCTTTTGGGCTTGCTATGTCTCCTAATATTTCTCTTATGATCATCAATCGGTTCTCCGCTTCCTATGGAGGTGAAGCCGCGATTGCGGTCTATGCGTGTATAGCCTATATGATTTCTGTTATCTCTTTAGTGCTGCAAGGTGTTGGAGATGGAAGTCAGCCGCTGATCAGTAAATACTATGGGGCAGGGAGCTTTAGGCAGTTGCGGTCAATCAAAAGTTTAGCCTACGGATTTTCCCTGTTGTTATCAGCCGCTGGTTGTACCATTATGTATATGTGGAGAGATAAAATTGGGGTTTTGTTTGGTGCATCTTTGGAAGTAAATATGGAGGTCGCCAAAATTATTCCCATTTTTCTCGTTTCAGTGCCATTTGTCGCAATAGCCCGTATTACGATTTCAAGTTTTTATGCGTCAAAAAAGACTGCGCTGGCTTATTTTTTGATATTTATTGAGCCTGTACTCATGTTGATTTTTATGCTATTTTTACCGCCTCTGTTTGGTGGTCAAATCATGATCTGGTGGAGTACGGTGTTTGCACGAATCTTATCGGCCTCCCTGGCATGGATTATGAAAGTATATGTGGATAAACGTGAGTTTTCTTATGGATAAAGCCATATTGGCAGAAGATTTAGAATCAGACAGCACGAATAAATTTTATCGTTTAAGATGGAGGAGATTATGATTATTCAGCAAATAAGGAACGCAACTCTAAAAATTCAGTATGGGGCTTTCACAATTCTTCTTGACCCGTGGCTTCAGGACAAAGGCACCGGTTTTTCCGCCGAGCCCGTAAAAGAAGAAATGATTGGCGTAAAAAATCCCATGAATGATTTGCCGCTTTCTCCGGCGGAAATACTGAAAGATGTGGATTTTTGCCTGGTGACCCATATTCACCCGGATCACTTTACAGAAGATTATCTGCCCAGTGATATACCCGTGTTTGTGCAGAATGAAACCGACCGGGAATTAGCTGCAGATATGGGGTTTACCAATCTCACAGCCTTCAGAGAACAGAATATAAAAATCGGCGACATTACGATCACAAAGGTACCTGCCCGTCATGGCGATAATGATGAAACTGTCGAATATGTGGGGGAATCCAGCGGCTACCTTTTGCGTGGCGAAGCCAGGTCGATCTACATTGCCGGGGATACTGTGTATTATAGCAGTGTGGAGCAGACCATTGACAAGTATTTCCCTGATGTAATCGTTCTGAATTGCTGCGCGGCAACTATGCCGGTAGGAAGACTGATCATGGATCTTCACGATATAGAAAACGTCTGCCGAAAAGCGCCAGATTCCACCATAGTTGCTACTCATCTGGACAGTGTGAACCATGCCCTGCTGTCCAGCGATGATATCAGGGCATTTGCTACTCAGAAAAATTTGACACAGATAAAAATCCCTGTGAATGGAGAACGGGTTATTTTTTCATAAGCTTCAAAGGCAGATACCATCATATAGGCAATTGCGAAACAAGTTCAAAATCTTGATCCCAATAGGGCAAAGGCCCGGT
>CANTEW010000078.1 GCA_947652925.1 uncultured Lachnospiraceae bacterium | reverse complement strand
GAAAACGGCCTGGGAACTGCCGGACGGGACTTTTAAAGAGGGGAAGAAGTTCCTCCACGTATCTACGGATGAAGTCTACGGCTCTCTGGAAGAAAACGGAGGATTTTTCTATGAGACGACCCCCTACGCGCCCCACAGTCCGTATTCCGCCAGCAAAGCGTCTTCAGACATGTTGGTAAAGTCCTATATGGATACCTATAGATTCCCGGCAAATATCACCAATTGCAGCAACAACTACGGGCCGTACCAGTTTCCGGAGAAACTGATCCCTCTGATCATCAACAATGCGCTGCAGGGGAAGAAGCTCCCGGTCTACGGAGACGGGAAGAATGTCAGGGACTGGCTGTATGTGGAAGACCATGCCCGGGGCATCGATATGGTCATAGAGAAAGGACGCCTGTTCGAGACATATAATATCGGCGGCCATAATGAGAAGCAGAATATCCAGATCATCCACATCATCCTGGATACGCTCCGGGAGATGCTGCCGGAGGGAGATGCCCGCAGGGATCTGGTGACAGACGATCTGATCACATATGTGGAAGACCGTAAAGGCCATGACCGCCGTTATGCGATCGCGCCGGACAAGATCAAAGAAGAGGTGGGCTGGTATCCGGAGACGAGATTTGAGGATGGTATCCGCAAGACCATCCAGTGGTTTTTTGAGCATGAAGACTGGATGAAGAACGTGACCAGCGGAAATTACCAGAAATATTATGAAGAGATGTACAAGTTCTAAGGAGGGAAGAACAGGTGAAAGGTATCATATTGGCAGGCGGCTCCGGGACCAGGCTGTACCCGTTGACGAAAGCAGTATCCAAGCAGATCTTACCGGTGTATGATAAACCGATGATCTACTATCCTCTGTCCACATTGATGCTGGCAGGCATCCAGGATATCCTGGTGATCTCCACCCCCAGGGATCTGCCGGTATTTGAGGAACTCCTGGGAGATGGAGGGCAGTTGGGACTTTCCATGACCTATGCTGTACAGGAGACGCCACGGGGATTGGCGGATGCTTTTTTGATCGGTGAGCGTTTTATCGGCAGTGACCGCGTAGCGCTGGTGCTGGGGGATAATATCTTCTATGGACAGAGTTTTTCACGGGTACTCAAAAGAGCAGCGGCCCGGGAAGAGGGCGCTACCATATTCGGCTATTATGTGAGGGATCCCAGAGAATACGGTGTGGTAGAGTTTGACGAGGACGGCAATGCTCTGTCTATCGAGGAAAAGCCGGAACACCCCAGATCCAACTATGCGGTGCCGGGGCTTTATTTCTATGACAATGATGTAGTCCAGATCGCAAAGGGAGTCAAGCCTTCTAAACGCGGAGAGATCGAGATCACGTCAGTGAACAATGCTTATCTGGACAGAGGGGCTCTGAAAGTGGAAACGCTGGGTCGGGGATTTGCCTGGCTGGATACGGGGAACCATGACTCTCTGCTGGATGCTGCGGATTATGTGGCGGCTGTCCAGAAGCGTCAGGGGCTTTATGTATCCTGTATCGAGGAGATCGCATATCGGGCAGGATTTATCAGTAAAGAGCAGTTGGTGGAGCTGGCACAGCCTCTCTTGAAGACTGCCTATGGGAAATATCTGATCGAAGTCTCGGAAGGGCTTTGATCGGGAGAATATACAATGAGGTAAGAAGATGGGAAAGATAAGGGTAGAAACATGTGGGATCGAGGGGTTGAAAGTGATCACCCCCACAGTATTCGGCGACGAGCGTGGATATTTTATGGAGACGTATAACTACAACGACTATAAAGAGGCTGGTATAGATCATGATTTCGTCCAGGATAACCAGTCCATGTCGAAGCAGGGAGTATTGAGGGGGCTGCATTTTCAGATCGCCCATCCCCAGGATAAGCTGGTCCGGGTCATCCAGGGAGAGGTGTTCGATGTGGCGGTGGATCTGCGCAAAGGTTCTGCGACTTTCGGGAAATGGTTCGGGGTCAGGCTTTCTGCCGAGAACAAGAAACAGTTCTTTATCCCGAAGGGTTTTGCTCATGGTTTCCTGGTACTCTCGGAGACTGCTGAATTTACTTATAAATGCACAGAATTTTATCATCCGGATGATGAGGGCGGCATCGCCTGGAACGATCTGGATATCGGCGTTGACTGGCCTATACCGGAAGGCATGGAGCTGACGATCTCTGAAAAAGACCAGAAATGGGGCGGATTTTCACAATACCAGGCCGATCGGGGGTAGGAATAGGCTATGTCAAAGAAAAAAGCGGGGCTGCTGGGACTGTTCTTCCTGTGTCTGGCAGCTTTTAATGTAATGCTTTTGACACACCGTTCCCCGTTATCGCAGAAGGCCATGTTCCTCCTGGAACTGGAAGGGGATCGGGCGCAGGATGTACAGGTGTTTTACAGTGAGACGGATGCTTTTGGATCCAACAGGAGTGCCCAGGCCGCTCTCGATAAGCCGGGGCAGAGAACGGGACTTGCCTTTCCGGTGGGTATGGAGACAGGATATCTGCGGATAGACCTGGGGGACAGTCCGGCCCAGTGGAAGATCTACGGCGCCAGCCTGAGCTATGGAGAGCAGACGGCCCAGGTCCCTCTGGAAAGATTCCTGACGCCGGAACAGACACAACAGCTGGGAGAGATCGTAGAGGATGGGCAGGCTGTGTCCATATCCGGGCAGGGGGAAGACGCCTATCTGGTGATACAGGCCAGCCTTGAGGATTTTCGTCCCCAGGCAGAAGCACAGGCCAGACGGTCTGATCTGATAAAAAATATCCTTGCCGCTGTTTTTTTTGACCTGGTGTTTTTTATCCTCTGGAGGTTCAGGAGCCGGGCGCTGGCGCTCCCGATCGAGGTATTCCAGAGCCGCCAGCTGATCTTGGATCTGGCAAAAAATGATTTTAAGACAAAATTTGCCGGGTCTTATCTGGGTATCGTGTGGGCGTTCATCCAGCCCATCGTGACAGTACTCGTCTATTGGTTTGTGTTCCAGGTGGGCCTGCGGGCAGGGGATATGGGGCAGATCCCTTTTGTCCTGTATCTGATCGCGGGGATCGTCCCCTGGTTTTATTTCCAGGATGCGCTGAGCAGCGGTACGGGGGCGTTGATCGAATATAGCTATCTGGTGAAAAAAGTGGTGTTCAAGATCAGTATCCTACCCATGGTGAAATTGATCTCTGCATTATTCGTACATGGATTCTTTGTACTCTTTGCAGTGATCTTGTTCAGCTGCTATGGTCATCATCCGGATCTGTATGAGCTGCAGATCTTCTATTATACATTTAGTATGTTTGTATTTGTGCTGGGTATCTGTTATGCGACCAGCGCTGTCGTGATCTTTTTCAGGGATCTGTCCCAGATCATCACCATTGTGCTGCAGGTGGGCGTGTGGATGGTACCCATCATGTGGAACCTGGATATCCTCCCGGCGAGATATCATTGGGTGTTCAAGTTGAACCCTATGTATTACATTGTATCTGGGTACAGGGATGCGTTTTACCAGAAAGCCTGGTTTTGGCAGCATTTTGACATGACGATCTATTTCTGGGCGGTGACCATCATACTGTTTGGGCTGGGAACGGCTGTATTCAAGCGTCTGAAAGTCCATTTTGCAGATGTATTGTAAGAGTTTTAACAGGTGAGAAGGAGGAATCATGAAGGATCTGGCTGTTCGGGTGGAACATCTGCAGAAAGTTTATAAATTATACAATAAGCCGATGGATCGTCTGAAAGAATCCCTGGGGCTGACCAGGAAGAAGCTCTACCGGGAACATTATGCTCTAAATGATGTGAGTTTCCAGGTGGAACAGGGGGAAACGGTGGGTATCATCGGTACCAATGGATCTGGAAAGTCCACGATCTTGAAGATCATCACAGGAGTCTTGAACCAGACGGCCGGAGTGGTGGAGGTCAAGGGGCGTATCTCCGCGCTCCTGGAGTTGGGTGCGGGGTTCAATGGAGAGTATTCCGGTCTGGAGAATGTCTATCTCAACGGGACGATGATGGGATTCTCCAGGGAGGAGATCGATCAAAGACTGGATAATATCCTGAAGTTTGCTGATATCGGTGATTTCATCCATCAGCCGGTGAAGACTTATTCCAGCGGTATGTTCGTGCGCCTGGCTTTCGCTGTCGCCATCAATATCGACCCGGAGATCTTGATCGTGGATGAAGCTCTGTCCGTGGGAGATGTGTTCTTCCAGGCAAAATGTTATCATAAATTCGAAGAATTTAAGGAAATGGGCAAGACGATCCTGCTGGTGAGCCACGATCTGGGCAGTGTGGGGAAATATTGCGACCGGGTGGTGCTGCTCAACCAGGGAGTCAAGATGGATGAAGGCGACCCGAAGAGGATCATCGATCTGTATAAAAAGATACTGGTCGGGCAGGAACAGCCCCAGGAAGACGGGGAATGGGAGGAGAGAGTCTCCATCGCCCAGGCCGGGGAGCGTTGGATGGATCATCTGCAGGTCAATCCGCAGCTTCTGGAATATGGGGAAAAGAAAGCGGAGATCATCGATCTTGCGATCTTGGATGAGAACGGGCTGATCACGAATACAGTGGATAAGGGCAGTCAGTTCCAGATACGGATGAAAGTACATTTCTATACACAGGTACAGGAACCGATCTTCGCTTATACCATTAAGAATCTGCGCGGGACGGAGATAGCCGGGACCAACACAATGTATGAGGACATATCCATACCACCGCAGAAGCCCGGGGATGAGAGAGTGGTGACCTTCCAGCAGAAGATAGATCTGCAGGGTGGGGATTATCTGCTCTCTTTGGGGTGTACAGGCTATCGCGACGGAGATTTCCATGTGTATCATCGGCTGTACGATATCTGTAATCTGACGGTTGTGTCTACCAAAAATACGGTCGGGTTTTATGATATGAATTCTGTGATCGAGGTGGAATAAGGTGAAAAGTCGTGGATGCGCATTTATGTAATGCGGCAAGATGTACGGAGGAAGTTGTCTTGAGTTTGGCTTTACCAGGTCGCTGGAGCAGAAGAGAGGATAGTTTTTTAAACTGTATCCTCTCTGATCCGGTCATGGGTTTTATTGTAGCATACAGGACAGGATATCCATTGTATTTCACACATATATCTTTCTCTCCTGTATTAAAAAACATTCATTCATGTATCTGTCCAAACAGATCCTTCTTTTTTAAACCGTTCTTTTTTGCTCGAGGATAAAAAAAAGAAAAAAAGTTTGTATTTTCCAAAGAGATCTGGACCAATTTGGAGAGATGGATAAACCTTTTCCCCCATCTAAAGCGGTGATATTATAGGTTGATCCTTTGAGAACTCTTCCTATATTTTTATTTGGTCCATGCCCTAACGGGATATCTTTACAGAAGGGCAGCATCTCGCCAAGATCTTCATAGCCATCTTTTATCACACATTTTCCAGGTGTCTTTATCCAACATCCAAAACATCCAACACAATTCTTGATCGATCCCGTATCTGAAATAATATGAGCATTTTTACTGATATCATGGAATACCCTTTTGGATTCTTGATCGTTTACGTCATGTATTAAAATATCCATTGACTATATTCCTTTCGTGGTCATACATATGGGATCGAAATAGATCTGATGATCTCCTCTATCCTCAATTCCCAACTGTCATCATATTCAACATTAGGCATTGTCGTAATAGCAGATAAGCCATGCACTAACGCCCACATAGCAGTGATCTTATCTTGTATCATTTTCTCAGGTGATCCTGCCTTACGAAAAATTGAGATTGCCGCTTTTTTCAAAATGGCAAGTGGTGGGGTATCTCTATTATTTGGATCATCGGATGACAGCTTTATACTGATATTTTTTCGTGAAAACAAAAAATCGTAGTAGAAAGGATTTTGGTAAAAAAACATCACATAAGCTTTTCCGAGCATTGGGAGTGATCGATCAGTATCCTCGTACTCTTCAAAAGCTTTCTCCAATGAGGCAGTGAATAAGTCCATGATATGTTGCTGTATTGCGATCAGAAATCCATCTTTATTCTTAAAGTGTGCATAAGGAGCGGCATTACTGACACCGCACTTTGCAGCTACCTTTCGCAAAGATAATGCTCCTTCGCCCTCCTGCTCGATCAACTCGATCCCCATCTCGATGAGAGAATGACGTAGATCACCATGATGATACGATCTGCTTTTCATCCATTGTCCTCCAATCTTAACACCGTTAAGATGATATCACACGATCTTAACACTGTCAAGATCCTGTCATATTGTTTTCAAGAGTCGTTCCGGTATGCCTTGCGCCTGTTCCATGCCTTTCAGATATCTCCGTGATCTATCACGAAAAATAAAAACTCTATGAACTTTAGAAAAAAATAAATTTTGGTTGACTTTATGGGATAAATATACTAGGATAGAAGATAGAAAACGAACATAGGTTTGCAGATTGGAACAGTTACACTGACTGATCATCATAGATAATGAGGAGGACTGATATGACAGACGAGAAGAAGAAAGCATTAGAAGCCGCCCTTGGACAGATCGAGAAAGATTATGGGAAGGGCGCGATCATGAAGCTGGGAGAGGCTACCGCCAATATGAATGTGGAGACATATCCCACAGGATGCCTGAGCCTGGATCTTGTCCTGGGTGTGGGCGGCATCCCTAAGGGCAGGGTAGTGGAGATCTACGGGCCAGAATCCAGCGGTAAGACAACGGTGGCCCTGCACATGGTAGCGGAAGTCCAGAAATTAGGAGGGATCGCCGGGTTTATCGATGCGGAACATGCTCTGGATCCCATATATGCCAAGAAGATCGGGGTGGATATAGATAACCTGTATATCTCTCAGCCGGATAATGGAGAACAGGCGCTGGAGATCACCGAGACGATGGTGCGTTCCGGCGCGGTAGATATCGTGATCGTGGACTCTGTGGCGGCGCTGGTGCCGAAGGCGGAGATCGAGGGGGATATGGGGGATTCCCATGTGGGCCTCCAGGCGCGTCTGATGTCCCAGGCATTGCGGAAACTGACAGCGATCATCAGCAAATCCAACTGCATCGTGATCTTTATCAACCAGCTCAGGGAGAAAGTAGGCGTGATGTTCGGCAATCCTGAGACGACGACTGGAGGGCGTGCGCTGAAGTTTTACGCCTCTGTCCGTCTGGATGTACGGAAAGGAGAGACTCTCAAGCAAGGGGGCGTCATGGTAGGGAACCATACAAAAGTGAAGGTCGTTAAAAATAAGGTGGCTCCTCCCTTCAAGACTGCGGAATTTGATATCATGTTCGGAGAGGGTATATCCAGGGAAGGAGATATCCTGGATCTTGCTGTCGGCGTAAATGTTGTCATAAAGAGCGGAGCATGGTTTTCCTATAATGGCCAGAAGATAGGACAGGGACGGGAAAATGCGAAAAAATTCTTACGCGAGAACCCAGAGATCAGAGAAGAGATCGATAAGAAAGTCCGCGAACAATACGGCCTGGGTAAACAAGAGGAGGACGCAAAAGAAGAGGAAAAGACCGATAGCAAAGCGAAGAGTACTAAGAAAAAAGGTCCTTCTAAGAAAAAGGCAGAGGAGACAAAAGAGCCGGAAGTGACTGATGTAGAGGGAGCTGGAGCAGGAGCCGCGGAAGTCGGAGACGTTGAGGTCGGAGATATTGAGGTGGAAGGCATTGAGATAGAAGGAACAGAGCCGGAAGTCCTGGGAGACATCGGACAGGATGTTTTTGCAGAAGGTGAGCCGGATTTTTTGGATGAAGGTTTCTTATCTCCGGATGATGAGCCGGCGGATATGACAGAGCCTTCGTAAAGGTGGAGGGAGAGTTCTTTAATATGGATCTGGATGTGTTGGAAAAAGCGAAGATGCGCGCTCTGCGTCTCCTGGAATATATGGATCGGACAGAGAAAGGTCTCAGAAAAAAATTAGAGCAGACATATCCCCCCGATGTGGTCGACGAGACGATCCGGTATGTCAGATCATATGGCTACATAGATGATAAACGGTATGCAAGCCATTATCTCAGACTCCACCTGGAGGAGAAAGGCCATCGCCGTCTGTTCCAGGAATTGTATCAAAAGGGTGTCCCATCCGCCCTGGTCCAGGAGGCATGGGAGGAGTTTTGTATGGAAGAGGAGCCGGATGAAAAGAGCAGCATCGAAAGACTGATAGAGAAAAAGATAGGGGATCAGACCCGGCTCACCCGCAAGGAATACCAGAGGCTCACAGATCATCTCGCCCGGCGGGGATATCCATGGGAGGATATCTCCTCCGTATACCAGGATAGGGGTATCGAGATGGTCTTTGAGTGAAAAGTATAGATCTTCTGGAAGATGGGGATGCTACCATAAATGACATATCCAGGAGGGAATGTAAGATGTTTGGTGTCCTTATAGCATTGCTATCTGGCGCCCTGATGAGCATCCAGGGCGTTTTTAACACACAGGTGACGAAGCAGGCAGGGCTTTGGGTATCTACGGGCTGGGTGCAGATAACGGCTTTTGTGGTCTGTGTAGCTGCATGGCTGTTCACGGGGCGGCCGGCGATCTCCGCCCTCTTCCAGACAGAACCCAAATACACATTGCTGGGCGGTGTGATCGGAGCGTTTATCACAGTGACAGTCATACAGAGCATGAGCGCCCTTGGTCCGGCAAGATCTGTCATGCTCATCGTGATCGCGCAGCTGATCGTTGCCTACCTGATCGAACTGATGGGGATGTTTGGCGTGGATAAACAGCCGCTGGAATGGCGGAAAGTGGTAGGGATGGTCATCGCGATCGCAGGGGTGGTGATCTTCAAATGGTAACGGGCCGGTAAATACAGAGACGGCAGGGACCGCTGGCTGACGCCGGCGGTTTTTTATATTTCATGGTAAAGCCGCAAAAACATTGTGTTTCTGCGGCTTTTTGCTAAACATGAACGGTACAGTACACTAAGTACTCCATCTGGTCAGAGATCAGAGTCTTGCTAGATCGTTTTAAAACACGCTCTAGCAGATCTCAGCCCCAGCCGGCATATCCCGATGCGGGGTCATCAGCGACAGATGCCCGTCTGCATCTTCCGCGCACATGATCATCCCTTCGGACAGGACGCCTGCCAGTTTAGCTGGTTTTAGATTTGTCAGCACCATCACTTTTTTTCCGACCATCTCTTCAGGTGTGTAGTCGGCTTTGATGCCAGATACGATCTGTCGTATCTGTTTTCCGATGCGTACCTGGGAACACAGGAGTTTCCGGGATTTTTTTACTGCCTCACAGGAGATGATCTCTCCAACCTGGAACTGCAGTTTGTCAAAGTCCTCTAAAGTGATCTCCGGTTTTGCCTCGATCTCCACCACAGGGGTTTCCGGCTGTGTCTCTTCTGTTTTCGGAGGATGGAGTTCTTCTACTTTTTGCAGCACTTCTTTGATGTCCAGGCGGGCGAACAGGATCTCCGGCTGGCTGGTCACACGGCCGCCGGAGGGGTAGAGCCCAAAAGTCTCCAGTGTATCCATCCCCCTTGCATCTACCTGCAGTTGTCTTAAGATGCGCTGGGCAGTCTCAGGCATAAATGGCTCTAAGAGCGTGGTGCCGATATAGATCCCTTCTACCAGATTGTAGAGGACGGTGGCGAGGCGGTCTTTCTTGTCCTCTTCTTTTGCCAACGCCCAGGGCATCGTCTCGTCGATATATTTGTTACAGCGTTTGAACAGAGTGAAGATCTCTGTCATAGCATCCGCCACACGCAACTCTTCCATTTTGGCGGTCGCTTTTCGGGCAGTGGAGGTAGCCGTGGCTTTTAGATCCTCATCCACTTCTCCGCAGACTTGTGTGTTGGTGACCACACCGTCGAAAAATTTATTCGACATGGAGATGGTACGATTGACCAGGTTGCCCAGTGTGTTGGCCAATTCTGAGTTCATCCGTTCCACCATCAGCTCCCAGGTGATGACCCCGTCGTTGTCGAAAGGCATCTCGTGGAGTACGAAGAAGCGTACGGCATCCACGCCGAAGAGATCCACCAGCTCGTCTGCGTAGAGTACATTTCCTTTGGATTTACTCATCTTTCCTTCGCCCTGGAGGAGCCAGGGATGGCCGAATATCTGTTTTGGCAGGGGAAGATCCAGTGCCATCAGGAAGATCGGCCAGTAGATCGTATGGAAGCGGATGATATCCTTGCCGATCAGGTGCAGGTCTGCCGGCCAGTTTTTCTTGAATCGCTCCGGCTGTTCTCCGCCGCAGTCATAGCCGATGCCCGTGATATAATTGGTCAGCGCATCCAGCCATACGTATACCACGTGTTTTGGGTCAAAATCTACAGGGATGCCCCATTTAAAAGAAGTCCGGGACACGCACAAATCCTGCAGGCCGGGCAGGAGGAAATTGTTCATGATCTCGTTTTTCCGGGACACCGGCTGGATAAATCCTGGGTGGCTGTTGATATGCTCGATCAGCCTGTCCGCGTATTTGCTCATCTTGAAGAAGTAA
>CANTEW010000077.1 GCA_947652925.1 uncultured Lachnospiraceae bacterium | reverse complement strand
AAGAAAGGGATATGCTATGAAATATTGTACCACACTGATCGCTGTAAAAGATATGTCCGCTTCTCTGAAGTTTTATAAAGAACTGTTCGGACAGGAAGTGGCTGTAGACCTGGGCTGGAATAAAACTCTGACCTGCGGCCTAGTACTACAGGAACATTTTGATGAGATCGCAGACTTTCCACCGGAGACGATGAGGTTCCGCTCCAACACCATGGAATTATATTTTGAGACAGAAGATCTGGAAGGATCCATGGCCCTTTTAGATGCCCACCCGGAAGTCGAACGTCTCCATGGACCTAAGATATCTCCATGGCTGCAGAAAAGCATCCATATCTATGACCCGGACGGTCATCTGATCGAGGTAGCAGAGAGTATGTATTCCGTAGCCTGCAGACAGTTCAGCGAAGGAAAAGACATAGAAGAGACAGCCCGTCTGACGCAACACCCGTTGCATATCGTCCAGACGTGGTATGATCGATACCAGGCATCAGTCCCTCCAGCTCTGAGTGTCTGTGGGACAGACTGCAGTGCCTGCCACTGCTACAAAGAGATGTGTCCAGGCTGTCATGCATGCGGCGGAAAAGTATTCCATGCGCCTGAGGGAAAGACATGCGCGATCTATGCATGTGTCACCCACGACAAAAAATTGAAAGACTGTGGAAAATGCAGCGCACTCCCCTGCGATATCTGGATGGCAACAAGAGATCCGCAATTTTCTGATGAAAAATTTGCTGAAAATGTCAAAATGCGCGTCCAGGCATTAAAAGATAACAACTGATAAAGAGACCGTATCAGAGCCAATCAAAATATGTTTTTTGGTCGGCTCTATATTTCTGGCTGGATGGAGTAACAGTACTGCCACCATAAGATTGATCTTTATTTTTTATAGATAGATCACCTTTTCTGGTATATAATAAGAATATGATCGTTGTGTTGTTAAAAAAGGAAGGAATGATGATAATGAAAAGCAAAAAGATCCTATCACTGGCGATGATGACTGTATCTCTGTCTCTTACAGCCTGCAGCGCCAAACAAGACGAGACTGCCCAATTAGAAGAGCAGATCGATCGACTGGAGAAGCAAGTCCAGGATCTGCAGAATGGATCCCAAGATGGACTATCGCAGAACGCATCCACCTCTCCAGAAAACGCGACAAAGATCCCAGTCACGGACGATCCAGAAGACAGCCAGCACGAAGAGAACATCCCACAACAAAATACATCCGATACACCCGATATCACTGCTCTCCATGCGCGTATCATGGATCTTGAACAACAGGTCAAAGACACAACTCCCACAGGGTCTGCCCAGGAACAAAGAGAACAGTTCGATCACTTAAAACAGGAGATCGAGTCCACAGAATGGGACCTTGACCTTCTTGAAGATGATCTGGAAAGCCAATATCAAAAGGGAACAATAGATCGGAAGGAATATCGTGAAGATGACCAGACGATAGAGGTATTGGAAGATATCTTAGACCGATGTGAAGACCAGCTGGAGATCATCTTTGGGATCGATGACTAAATTTGATCACCCATTGATTTGATCTGCCCAATTTGTTATAATGATGGCAGTTTACTATCCATATCGAACATCAAACACAAAGGAGAAGTCTATGATCCAGAAGATCCGCAAAGTGATCAGCCCAGTTTTTAACCCTTACTATAATCTCGCATTGGAAAAATATCTGCTCGACCATGTGGAAGAAGACGAGATCATCCTATACCTGTGGCAAAATGAGCGTACTGTTGTCTGCGGCAGGAACCAGAATCTATGGAAAGAGTGCCATGTGACAAAGTTATTGGAAGACGGAGGACACCCCGTACGGAGGCTTTCCGGTGGCGGAGCTGTCTTTCATGATAGGGGCAATCTAAATTTTACATTTTTAGTTAAGAAAAAAAATTATGATGTGGACAGACAGCTGCAGGTCATCATTGAAGCCTGCCATTATTTAGATATCTGCGCTGAGAAGACAGGGCGCAATGACATCACTGTGGATGGCCGCAAATTTTCCGGCAACGCCTTTTTTGCCTCCGACGATAAAAAATACCATCACGGGACCCTTTTGATCAAAGTAGACACGGGCAGTATGTCTGCCTATCTAAACGTAGACAAAGAAAAACTCGCTACAAAAGGCGTCAGCTCTGTCCGCTCCCGTGTGGCCAATCTGACAGAATTTTGTCCGGGACTGACCATAGACCTGATGAAAGAAAAGATGATCCAGGCTTTTGAAAAAGTTTACGGTCTCTCAGCCTTTCCTTATGATATGGATGCCATCCGGCAAGATGAGTTAAAAGAGACAGAACGTTTCTTTGGTTCAGATCAATGGCTCTATGGTCGGAGGATCGACTTCACCTATCGTATCGACCGCCGTTTTCCGTGGGGAGACTTTGATCTGCAGTTAAATGTGGAACAAGGCAAGATCTCAGCCGCTGCCCTCTATTCTGACGCAAATGACGAAGCTTTCATCCGCAGGATACAGGAGAGATTAGAGGGTACAGTCTTTTCCTATGATGCTATGATCGATCTGATCTCACATTGCTGTCAGACCGACGAGAACAAGGATATGCTCAAAGATATCGGAGGACTTTTGCATAGCGCGATCTGATCGATCTCCCGTATGATAAAAGCTGATACCGCACAGATCCATTTCCGTGTAGTATCAGCTTTTATATCGTCAGCTTTCTAAATCTAGGCTTCCTCTAAACCGCCCTCGTATGCTTCTGCTGTGAGCAGTGCATCCAGTTCAGACTCATTGTTCATCTTCACTTCTACGATCCATGCAGCATATGCATCTTCGTTGATGTTTTCCGGTGAATCATCCAGTTCTTCGTTCACAGCAACGATCTCGCCGCTGACAGGGATAGGTACTTCAGAAGCTGTCTTGGAAGACTCGATCTCTGTAAATACATCGCCTGCTGAGAAAGTAGTACCTGCTTCAGGAAGGTCAACAAACAAGATGTCGCCCAACTGATCCTGTGCAAATTCAGTGATACCTAATTTTGCAGTATCTCCCTCAACTTTAACCCATACATGTTCACTGGTATACTTTAATTCTGCTGGAAATGTCATAACACTTGATCTCCTTTATAAAATAGAATATTAAATCTCACTGCCTATATGGTTTATATCATATTTTGGGATCTTTTTCAATCCCATTTCTACGAAAACTTAACCTTTGTGTACGCTCATCCCATGAACATCATGCAACGCTTCCATGATAGCTTCGCACATAGTCGGATGCGGGAAGATACTGTCGGCAACGTCTTCTACCTTCAGTTTCAACTGGATAGCTGTTGTGAGAATCTGGAGCATATCAGAAGCCCTGGCCCCTACGATCTCAGCACCGATCAAAGTATCGTCAGCATCTGCGATGACTTTTACAAAGCCAGCGATATGGCCGGATGCCTGTGCTTTACCCAGGCCCTTGAATTCGAAGGTACCAGTCTTATAATCTTTGCCGGCTTCTTTTCCTTCTTTTTCAAGCTGGAATTCCATCTTTCCAACTGTAGCGATCTCAGGATTTGTGAATACACAGCCAGGTACTGCATGATAAGTAGCAGCCTTTTTAGCGCCCATGATATTGTCCACAGCGATGCAGCCCTCTTTGCTGGCTACATGTGCCAAGAATGGTGTGTTGATGATATCGCCGATCGCATAGATATTCTCTACGTTCGTCTGCAGATATTCGTTTACAGCCACTCTTCCGCGCTCTGCCATCTCTACACCTGCATTCTCAAGACCAGCGCCCTTTGTGAACGGCGCACGGCCGATAGCTACCAGTACATAGTCTGCAGAGAGGCTCTTGCCGCTTGACAATGTTACATCCACATGGTCGTCAGCAGGATTTACTTCAGCGATACCATCGCCGCATACCACTTTGATCTTGTCTTTCTTAAACTGACGCTGCAGCTGTTTGCTCACGTCCTCATCCATCGTCGCCAGCAGTCTTGGCAGTGCCTCCACTACAGTCACTTCTGTGCCCATAGCTGCCAGGAACTGTCCGATCTCACATCCGATAACGCCGCCGCCTACAAGGATAAGGGACTTCGGTGCCTGATCAAAATCAAGGATCTCATCACTGGTGATCACACGTTTTCCATCATATTTGAATACAGGCGGTGCGATAGGTACGGAACCTGTTGCAAGGATCACATAATCTGTAGAGAAAGTCTCTTCTGTGCCGTCAGACTTTGCCACTTTTACAGTGTTCTTATCCACCAGGCTGCCGAAACCTTCCATCAATGTCACGCCATTTTTCTTTAACAGGAACTGGATACCTTTTACCAGAGAACCCATTACTTTATTTTTCCTGGCCAGGATCGCAGGATAATCTACTTCCGCCTCGCCGGAAACTTTTATACCAAAACTTTCAGCTTTTTCAACTGTCTCTAATGTATCATAAGAAGCCAAAAATGCTTTTGTAGGGATACAACCTCTGTTCAAGCAGGTCCCGCCTACACTGTCTTTTTCTACCAGGACTACTTCTGCGCCCTTCTTAGCCGCATAGATAGCTGCCTCGTATCCGCCAGGGCCGCCACCGATCACAGTAATCTTCATAATCACCATTCCTCCATCATTGATCTCAGTAAATAGGGCAGCCAGGAGGACCTATGGCTCACATGGTGTCTTGCACACCAGCCGGCCTGTCGATCCCCCTGGCTATGCGGCGAAAACCGCCATCCTTGCCCCGTCTTTTATTATTCTTTGATGCTCACGCCTGCTTTTTCCAGGATAGTCGGGATATTCTTCTCTGCACCGATCGTCATCAGATGGACGCCGTCACAGATCTTTTCTTCTTTGATCTGCTGAACAAGTTCAGCTGCCATCTCGATACCCACTTTCATTGGCAGACCCTTGATACCTTTTTCTTTTCCTTCTGCAGCTGCATCGGAAAGTCTCTTGATCATTTCTTCAGGAACGTCGATACCTGGTACGCCTGCGTTCATATATTTAGCCATGCCTGCTGCTTTCAGCGGGATGATACCTGCCATGATATGTACATCAACGTTTGCTTTATCTACAGCATCCATGAACCTCTTTAATGCATCGATCGTGAAAACGCCCTGTGTCTGGGCATATTTAGCACCGCATTCCACTTTCTTTTTCAGCTTGTTGATCTGTAAGATCTGTGGTTCGTATACAGGTGTGACAGATGTACCTTTGTAG
This sequence comes from uncultured Lachnospiraceae bacterium, assembly GCA_947652925.1. GTDB lineage: Bacteria > Bacillota > Clostridia > Lachnospirales > Lachnospiraceae > MGBC164599. Next base: position 5,387 of record CANTEW010000077.1, on the reverse strand, counting down.
AATACAGGAGCTTTGCTCTCTAAGTCGTTCCCGCCACAGTCTTTATCGCTTGCTTCCATCTCGCTGAGCATGCTCAGGATACCACAGGAATCCAAGTCGAATACAGGTTTTGATTCTTTACAGTCACCGACTACAGTATGGTCGCCAGTCAGAGCCAGCATTGTATCGATACCGAAGTTTGCAGCAGTCAAGAATTCACCGATGATGGCGATCCTGCTCCTGTCACGGCCTGTCATCTGGAGGATCGGCTCTAAGCCTGCTTCTTTCAGACGGATACACAGACCCAGAGAGGATGCTTTGATACAAGCAGACTGCATATCTGTTACGTTCACGCCGTGAACGAGGCCTTTTAAGTACTCAGCATCTTCCATCTGTTTGGAGAAATCGCAGCCTTTCGGGGGTGCCATTTCGGCGGTCACACCGAATTTACCACTTTCTAATGCCTGTTGTAATAAACTCATCTATTTTCCCTCCTTTAAGCTGATCTTCCTCGGATAAGAGAATGCTGCATAGCCTTTATCTGCTCTTGTCACAGCGATCTTATCTTCCTGACCCAACTCTACCAATCTGTTGTAGATCTTGATCCATGCACAGTCGTTGTCCGGATTCACTTCGCATTTGCCATTCTTCTGGCCGCCGCAAGGTCCGTTCACCAGAGATTTTGCACACTGTGTGATCGGACAGATACCGCCTGTAGTACCGACTACGCAGTCACCGCACATACGACATGCTTCGTTAAATACGCCTACACGTTCTACCTGTCCAAGGAACATTGTATTGTTAGATGGATATACAGGCAGTTTTACGTTATCAGCCACGGTCTGTGCGCCGTCGCCGCAAGCCATACAGACAATAGCGTCTACGTCTAAGTCTTTAAAGGCCTTCATTTCTTTCTTTACCAGTAATTTCTGGCAGCATTCATCCGGAATGGCAGTCCCAACAACCTGTTTGCCGTTTGCTTCCAGATATTCTTTCATTTCAGCCAGATCTTTTTCACCGCCGGTCTGACAAGCTGTGGCACAGTTGCCGCAGCCGACCAGTCCAACTTTTGTTGCACCTTCCAGCATTGCCATCAACTCTTCAATGGGCTTTTTCTGAGTAATGATCATATTATTTTTTCCTCCCGGTCTGATATAGACCCTTTTTGATATCACGATCCGGCCGCAGGGACTGCCCCTGCAGCCGATGATTTTTCAGTTATTCAATCCCGTTCTGCAGTTTGCAGGCCTTGATCAGGTTCTTAGCGAGTAATGCGGATGTGATCGCGCCTACGCCTGGGACTGGTGTCTTCCAGCTTGCTTTTTCTTCAACGTCCGGTGCGCAGCAGCCGAGTGTTACGACTTTCTGTTTGCCAGTCTTTTCGTTGATGACAGGATTTCCGTCTGCGTCAAAAGCTTTTTCTCTGTTTACAGCTGCGTCGATAACGACTGCGCCTTCTCTGATCATATCTGCTGTCACGGAGTTTGTGAACGGTACGGCACAGATCACAACGTCTGCTCTCTGGATGTATTCGTTCTTGATCTCATCATGTGTCAGATGATGAACGATGGATACGGTCGCGAAACGGTTTGTCAGCATCATGGATACTGGTTTTCCGATAACGTTGGAGTTGTTGATGATACAAACGTCCAGCCCACAGCATACGTCAGCAGCCTGCTCCGGTTTTGCCAGAGAGCTTGTTTTATATTTTGCTTCTTTGATCTTCTTGATATCATCTGCATAGTAATCGATGATCTCCATGATCGCGCTCGCTGTACAGGGATACAGACCTGCCGGGTCGTTGATCACCAATTTACCCATATTGTCAGGTGTGCAGGCATCAACGTCTTTTAATGCGGAGATGTTCTCACCGATCGCAACGTTCTCGTCGATGTTGTCCAAAGGACGGAAAGCAAGGATGCCGTGGATCGCGGGATCTGCGTTCACTTCTTTGAATTTCTTGATGTAGTCGTCCTGGCTCACTTCTGCTGGAAGGGCAAATACTTCAACTTCGATGCCTGCAGCGTTCATTGTCTTTGTAGCACCTTTTTCATAGGAAAGGTCTGGTCCTTTTTCGCCTACACGGAAAATACCCAGTTTTGGGACAATGCCTTTTGCTTTTAATGCGTCAGCGTCTGCCTTGCACTGATCCTGGATGGACTGGGCAACCGCTTTGCAGTCTAAAACTTGTGCGCTCATTTTATTGGATCCTCCTTAAACTCTATCACATAAAAAGCTTCCTTACCAAAAAGGACTTGGCTTTTTTATGAATTCAATATGTTCAATACTTTTTCATAGACTTCGTCACAGATCTTCTGTCCTTCATCCAGCATGGGGAGGAGTTCATCTTTGATCTGTGCCACGTAAGCCTCATCATGGATGCTGCTCAGATTGATCACAACGTTCAGCCAGCCGCTCATCATAGCGCCTTTTAAGCACAATACGCCGCAGCCTACGTCGGAGATCGCCAGCTTAGAACCTTTATCCGCCAGCTCCTGATGGAGTTTGATAGCTTTGTAAGACACTTTCACGATGTCGACAGGAACCTGGATAGCTACTTTTAAAGCAGCCTGCATGGTCTTTTCTTTATACTCCTTTTCTTCCTCTGTGGAAGTCGGGAGTCCATATGCTTTTGACAGGGGCAGGAAATTTTCTGCATCCTGGTCGATCATACCCATCATGGTCTCTTTGAGACCCTCGGCCTCTTTCATGATCCTCTGGATATCTTCTTCATACTGTGCATATTTTTTCTTGCCTGTAGTCAGATTGCAGACCATTCCGCCCAACGCCACGCCAAGAGCACCCACCAGGGAAGCCACGCCGCCACCGCCGGGTACTGGAGCCTTGGAAAAGGTTTCGTCTACAAACTTTGTGCAGGTCACTTCTGCATATTTCATATGTTTATTGCCTCCAAAATCAGATACTCGATCCAAACTATCTTCCGGCAGCGGCATGGGAGGCCGTTCATGCTCGTCCTCCCATGGCCGGATATATGTCCAAAGATATAAGATACTGTATAAATGCTGTTTCTATGCTGTCTGGTTATCCTTAGAACAATCCTGTGATCTTTCCGTCAGAGGATACATCGATCTTCTCAGCAGCCGGTACTTTCGGCAGACCTGGCATCTTCATGATAGCACCTGTGATAGCTACCAGGAATCCAGCACCTGCACTTAAGCTTACCTGTCTGATCGTGATACGGAATCCTGTCGGACGACCGAGTTTCTTCTCATCGTCTGTCAGAGAGTACTGTGTCTTAGCCATGCAGACCGGTACTTTGCCATATCCGAGTTTTTCCAGATTGTCGATCTCTTTTGCTGCAGCAGGTGCAAAGTCTACACCATCAGCGCCGTAGATCTTTGTAGCGATCTGTGTGATCTTCTCTTTGAGAGGCAGATCCAAGTCGTATGCGAACTTGAAGTCTTTCTTTCCTTCTTCGCACAGACGGATGACTTCTTCAGCAAGTTCGATACCGCCTTCGCCGCCTTTACCCCACACTTCAGACATCTTAACGTTAACGCCAAGTTCTTTACACTTCCTGGTAACGAGATCGATCTCAGCATCTGTATCAGTTACGAAACGGTTCAGAGCTACCACTGCAGGAAGACCAAATACCTGTGTGATGTTCTCAACATGTTTCAGCAAGTTCGGAAGACCTTTTTCCAGAGCTTCCAGGTTTTCTTTCGTTACGTCTGCTTTCGGCACACCGCCGTTGTATTTCAGAGCTTTGATCGTCGCTACGATGATGACTGCATCGGGCTCCAGATCAGCCAGACGGCATTTGATATCCAAGAATTTCTCTGCACCGAGGTCAGCACCGAAGCCAGCCTCTGTCACTACATAGTCACCAAAATGCATAGCCATCTTTGTAGCGATCACAGAGTTACAGCCATGTGCGATGTTCGCGAACGGACCGCCGTGGATGAAGCAAGGTGTCCCTTCCAGTGTCTGTACAAGGTTCGGTTTCAGAGCATCTTTCAGGAGTGCTACCATAGCGCCCTGTGCGTTCAGCTGACCTGCTGTGATCGGCTCATTTTTCCTTGAGTAAGCTACTAAGATCTTGGAGAAACGGTCTTTCAGGTCGTCCAGGCTGTTTGCCAGACAGAATGCAGCCATGACTTCTGATGCAACGGTGATATCGAATCCGTCTTCTCTTACATACCCCTGGGATTTTCCGCCCAGACCATCTACTACGTTACGGAGCTGGCGGTCGTTCATATCTACGCAGCGTCTCCAGATGACCCTTCTCGGGTCGATATCCAGCGCGTTGCCCTGATAGATATGGTTGTCGATCATAGCTGCCAGAAGATTGTTCGCTGCGCCGATCGCATGGAAGTCACCTGTGAAATGCAGGTTGATATCTTCCATCGGGATGACCTGAGCATATCCGCCGCCTGCAGCACCGCCCTTAACGCCGAATACTGGTCCAAGGGATGGCTCTCTCAACGCCAATACTACATTCTTGCCCAATTTTGCAAGTGCATCACCCACACCAACAGTTGTCGTGGTCTTTCCTTCACCTGCCGGAGTCGGGTTGATAGCTGTCGTTAAGATCAATTTTGCTTTCTTGTCTGACCCAGGTTTGGTCTTCATCAGGTTATAGTCGATCTTTGCTTTATATTTGCCATAAAGTTCAAGATCATCTTCTGTCAACCCGATCTTCTTGCTAATCTCCCTAATGTCCTGAGGCACTGCTTCTTGTGCGATCTCAATGTCTGATTTGAATCCCATTACATTTTTCCTCCTCAATTATGGAAAATCCGCAACTGCCCGCATGTTGGGAACAGCCGCAAAACAATACGTTCCACCAGAATTAAAGATACGTTACCCTTGAACCATTTCCGTATGTAAGATAAATCCTGGCATATTTTGGAATCTAGTTGACACATTAGTCTAGGAAAATCTCCGATCAGACGATCTTTTTTATACAAAAGACCATAAAATTTGGATAAATCCCCGCCAACCTTTTCCATGGGTTTATTATATAATAATTATTCACAAAATTCAATAGGAAAAAATACTTAAATTTATTTTTATTGCCAGTAAATAGGCCCTGGTCCATAGAGATATACCATCTATATGACGGATGCCTAAGTTTTTGACATTTTCCCTACTTTCTGATAAACTAGATAGCAATGAATGGAAAGGAACAGATGTATGAAACCGTTAAAAGGGATGATACTCTTTCTCACGCTCCTCTTTATACTCTCCCTGACAGGGTGCGGCAACAAAGAACATCGGCAAGTGAAGAGAGCAGTCGTTTCTGAGTTCGGACAATTAAAGGATCTGGACACCACGACTGTCCAGAAGTATCTGGCCTCAGAAAATCTATTTCCGGATGCGTCCACATCACAGGCATCTTCGGATCTTATAGAAGGCGTGACTTCCCAGTTTTTTAAATATTTTGA
>CANTEW010000076.1 GCA_947652925.1 uncultured Lachnospiraceae bacterium | reverse complement strand
GTTCGTATTATTTGATTTATTTACAGAATTTAAAGGGTTTCCAAACACACTCTAGCCCACCATAAATGTGAGTTCCGCACTGACGATCGTTTTGCCGTCTACACTGGCCGTCGCCTCTCCCACGCCCACAGGCCCTTTCTGCTTGATGATCCTCGTCTCCAGGCGCAGTTTATCCCCGGGGACTGCTTTTCCCCTGAATCTACATTTATTGATACCTCCAAAATAGGCGACTTTTCCTCTGTTCTCTTCCATACTCAAGATCGCCACCGCCCCGGCCTGGGCCAGCGCTTCCACGGTCAGCACGCCAGGCATCACAGGCTCCTGGGGAAAATGTCCTGCAAAAAACTCCTCCCGGTAGGTCACGCATTTGTACCCCACCGCATATTTCCCCGGTTCATAGTCTTCGATATAGTCCAGCAGCAGGAACGGATGCCGGTGGGGGATGATCTCTTTTATCTGGTTGATATCTAAGTGTTTCATACTACCTCCTACTCGATCCGGAACAAAGCCTGCCCGTATTCCACAGCCTGCCCGTTGGCAGCGCAGATCTCTGTTACGATCCCATCATATTCGCTCTCGATCTCGTTCATCAATTTCATGGCTTCTATGATGGCAAGGGTCTGGCCTTTTTTCACCCTGTCCCCCACAGATACGAAAGGCTCTGCGTCCTCTGAGGGGGCTGTGTAAAAAGTCCCCACCAGCGGGGAGCCCACCACGTTTCCGCTCCCGCCTGCCGCCTGGGTCTCCGGCTGCGCCTCCGATACGGAGACAGATACGGCCTGTACAGGCATCTCCCCGGCCTGCACCTGTATCTGTCCCTGTTTCTTGGTCAGGTGCAGCTTCACGCCGCCTTCTTCATATTTTAGACCGGTCAGTCCCGACGCAGACACTGCCTCGATCAGCCGGATCAGCTCTTCTACTCCCATAACGAAACCTCCCAAGGATCAGTCTGTGTATCTTTTTAACAGCAAGGTCGCATTGTGTCCGCCGAATCCAAGGGAATTGGTCAGAACATAGTCCACATCTTTTTTGATAGGTGCGCCTACTGCATAGTTTAAGTCGCATCCCTCGTCTAAGGTCTTGGTCCCCACCGTCTGGTGGATGAGGCCGTCCTGGATCGTTTTCACGCAGACGATAAATTCCACACCCCCGGCGGCGCCCAGAAGATGTCCGATCATGGATTTGGTAGAGTTGACCACCACATCCGCGGCCGCTTCCCCCAATGCCCGTTTGATGGCTTTTGTCTCGAAGAGGTCGTTGTGATGGGTCCCGGTGCCGTGGGTGTTGATGTAGTCCACCTGGGACGGATCGATCTGGCCTTCTTTCATCGCCAGTTCCATGGCTTTGGCGGCTCCGCTGCCGTCTTCTGCCGGAGAGGTGATATGATATGCATCCCCGGTGGCTCCATAACCGATCAATTCCGCATAGATCCTGGCTCCCCTCTCCCTGGCATGTTCCAACTCTTCCAGGACCACGACCCCGGCGCCCTCTCCCAGGACAAAGCCGTCCCTGTCTTTGTCAAAAGGGATGGACGCGCGCAGAGGATCCTGGGATGTGGACAGCGCCGTGAGGCTTGTGAATCCTGCCACCCCAAGGGGGCAGATACAGCTCTCGGCTCCTCCGGCAAACATCACGTCGGCGTCTCCGTACTGGATAGCCCTGCACGCATCCCCGATGGAGTGTGTCCCCGATGCACAGGCAGTCACCACATTGGTACATTTTCCTTTCAATCCCAGCTGGATGGAGATGTTCCCGGCCGCCATATTGGATATCATCAGAGGCACCATCAGCGGGTTGACCCTGGATGGTCCTTTCGTCTGTATCTTCTCGTATTCCGTTTCTGTCTCCCGCAGGCTCCCGATCCCGGAACCCACGATCACCCCCACGCGATAGGGGTCTTCTTTTGACATATCAAGACCTGCATCCTCATACGCCTCCTTCGCCGCCGCGACTGCATACTGGGCAAAAGGCTCCATACGTTTTGCCGCCTTAAATCCCATACGGTCTTTCGCTACGAAACCTTTGACTTCCGCCGCCAGTTTCACTTTATAGTCGGATGCATCGAATTGGGTGATCTCCCCGATCCCCACTTTCCCGGCTTTGATGCTGTCCCAGAACTCCGCCACAGTATTCCCGATAGGCGTGACCGCCCCCAGCCCTGTTACGACCACTCTTTTCTTTATACCACTATCCATCTTTCTTTTTTTCTACCTCCTATATCAGACCGTCCAGCCCACGCCGCATGCTCCCACGCGGACGTTTAAGCTCACGCCATCCGCAAAACCCGCACCTGACGGTATCCTACAGCTCTTTTTGCTCATGATCGGGCGTTCCCTCCGTCACGAGAGAGATAGAAAGCTCCGTGCAGGCACGGACTTTCCATACCTATCTTGACTGGCTGGACTGTATATCACATGACCATCCCGCCGTCCACGTGGAGGACCTGCCCGGTGATGTATCCCGCCTCCTCTGAAGCCAGGAATGCCGCGGCTGCCGCCACATGTTCCGGTCTGCCGAACCTGCCCAGAGGGATCTGGGCGACGGACGCCTCTTTCACCTGTTCTGACAGGACATCTGTCATGTCTGTCTCTATGAATCCCGGCGCGATGGCGTTGACCGTGACGCCCCGGGAGGCCAGCTCCCTGGCGGCCGCCTTTGTCAGCCCGATCAGACCTGCTTTCGAGGCCGCGTAATTTGCCTGGCCTGCGTTTCCGGCCACACCGGAGACGGATGACATGTTGATGATCCGCCCACTCTTTTGTTTTAACATCTGACGGGATGCAAAACGGATCGTGTTGAAGGCTCCCTTCAGATTGGTATCGATGACTTTATCAAAATCTTCTTCAGACATTTTCATCAGCAGACCGTCTCTTGTGATCCCGGCGTTGTTGACCAGGATGTCCAGACGCCCGTACTCTTTGATCACATCCTGTATGAACTTTCCACACTGTCCATAGTCGGCCACATCACACTGATAGACGGATACGCTGCCCCCGTTTTCTCTGATCTGCTTTTCCACTTCCCGGGCTTTCCCTTCTGAACCGTTGTAGTTGATCACCACAGCCGCCCCCCGGGAGGCAAGCTCCAATGCGATGGCTCTCCCGATGCCCCGGGAGGCCCCTGTCACGATGGCTGTCTTTCCTTCTAACATCCTTCTCCTCCTTTTAACGCGGCGGTCACTTTCTCTATGTCCTCCCATACGGCGATGTTGTGGACTTTATATCTGGGATCGATCTTTTTCATAAATCCGGCCAGGGTCTTTCCCGGTCCGATCTCTATGAACTGCTTTACGCCGTCTGCGATCATGGTCTCCATGCTCTGCATCCAGCGTACCGGAGAACTCATCTGCCTGACCAGGAGTCCTTTCGTCTTTGCGATGTCTCCCACTTTCTCTGCCGTCACGTTGGTCACGTAGGGAACGCGCAGAGGATGAAGATCCGTATGTTCCAGTTCTCTTGCCAGTTCTTCCCCGGCGGGGACGAGGAGAGGGGAGTGGAACGGGCCGCTGACATTGAGCATCATCGTCCGTCTCGCCCCGGCTTCTTTTAACTTGGCCGCGGCGTTTTCCACAGCTCCTTTTTTCCCTGTGATCACGATCTGCCCAGGGCAATTATAATTGGCGATACCCACATCCGGGATATCCTCCAGGACCTCCTCGATCTTCTCTACATCCATGGCCATGACCGCACACATACCGCCCTCCCCGGCGGGTACAGTATCCTGCATGAGGATACCCCTTTTTCTCACCAGGCGCACGGCGTCCATATCATCCATACCCCCGGCGGCGGCGATGGCCGCGTACTCGCCCAGGCTCAGCCCCGCTGTCAGATCCGGCTCCACACCCGTTTCTGTGAGTACTTTCGTCATGGCAAGGCAGGTGGTGACCATGGCCGCCTGGGTATATTCTGTCAGATCCAGTCTGTCATTTTCTTCAAAACAGAGCGCTTTCATATCCAAGTCCAACACTTTACTGGCTTTTTCAAAGATTTCTCTGGCGGAAGCGCTGTTCTCATAGAAATCCGCGCCCATACCCGCTTTCTGCGCGCCCTGGCCGGGATAGATAAAGGCGATCTTACTCATTTTATCCAGCTCACTCATCAGATCCAGCTCCTTTCATCAGTGCGTCTGCCTCTCTGACCAGTTTCTGGATCAGATCCCTGCAGGACATCCGCTCTCTGACCATGCCTGCGATCTGCCCAGCCATGACGCTCCCGTTCTTTACATCGCCGGCCACCACCGCATTCCTCAGTGCGCCCAGGGTCAGATATTCCAGCTCTTCAAAGCTAGCTCCCTGTTCTTCCAGCTCCATATATCTTCTTGTCATCTCATTGCGCAGCGTCCGGATGGGATGCCCTGTACTCCTTCCGGTCACTCTGGTGTCGATGTCTTTTGCTCTGAGGATGCGCTCTTTATAATTGTCGTGTACCTGGGATTCATCCGTCACCACAAAACAGGTGCCCATCTGTACACCTTTGGCCCCCAGCATAAATGCGGCGGCGATGCCCCTGCCGTCAGCGATGCCCCCTGCCGCGATCACCGGGATCTGCACTGCATCCGCCACCTGGGGCACCAGCGTCATCGTGGTACTCTCCCCGATATGGCCGCCGGATTCACAGCCCTCGGCCACCACCGCGTCCGCACCGCTGCGCTCCATCCGTTTTGCCAGGGCCACGGAAGCCACCACAGGGATCACCTTGATGCCGGCTGCTTTCCACTGTTCCATATATTTCTCCGGATTCCCGGCTCCGGTGGTCACCACCTTGACCCCTTCTTCCATGACTGCTCTGGCCACCTCATCCGCATGCGGGCTCATCAGCATGATATTCACGCCGAAGGGCTTATCTGTCATTTTCTTCGCTTCTCTGATCTGCTCCCGTACCCAGTCTGCCGGAGCATTTGCCGCACCGATCAGGCCCAGTCCTCCCGCTTCCGATACAGCCGCCGCCAGATGGTATTCGGCGACCCATGCCATGCCGCCCTGGATGATCGGATACTCTATACCTAATGCTCTGCTCAATCCTGTCTGCATTTCACAAAACCCCGCTTTTCTATATATTTATTTGATCGACCGTGGAACACCGCTCTCACATCCAGTCACAGATGGATGCGCCCCAGGTCAGCCCTGCGCCGAATCCCGCTATGACGATCTTCTGTCCTTTTTTCAGAAGCCCTTTCCTGTTCATCTCGTCTAGCAGGATGGGTATGCTGGCCGACGATGTGTTGCCGTATTCCTGGATATCCATCGGGAACTTTTCTATGGGTCCCCCCAGACGTTTGGCCACCGAATCCACGATCCTCTTGTTTGCCTGGTGGAGCAGGAACCAGTCGATCTCATCCTGACCCACGCTGTTCTTCTCCAGCACTTCCCGTATCACTTCCGGGACCTTTTTCACTGCAAACTGGAAGACTGCCTTGCCGTCCATCTGCATAAAATATCCATCGCCTTCATAACGTTCTCTGTCCTGGGGCGACCTGTCCAATACATTCCGGTCATGCCGGCTCTTTAAAGTGAGCGCACTGCCCTTCCCTCCGTCTGAATGGGTCACTGGAAGATACATTTTCCGGCTGTCCGTCCGCAGGACTGCCGCCCCCGCTCCATCTCCAAATAAGATACAAGTCCCCCTGTCTCTCCAGTCGATCAGGTTAGAGAGACTCTCGCTCCCGATGACCAGCGCCGTGCTGTAGACCCCGCCTGCCAGATAAGCCGCTGCCGTATTGTAGGCAAGGACGAAACCTGTGCAGGCCGCACTCAGGTCAAAACAAGTGGCGTTCACAGCCCCCAGCCCGTTTTGGACTTCACAGGCGGCGCAGGGGAGAATCACATTGGAGGATATGGTGGACACGATGATCAGATCCACCTCTTCTGGCGACACACCTGCATACTGGAGGGCCCTGCGCCCCGCCTCACAAGCCATGGAGACTGTCGTCTCACCATTGACCAGATGCCGCCGCTCCACTCCTGTACGCTCCCGTATCCATTCATCACTGGTATCCACCAGTGCCGCTATGTCGTTATTATCCATGATATGGGATGGGATGTAGGAACCCGTCCCGCATATATTCACAGCCATATTGTTTCCTCTGATCTATTTTGATCTTAAATTATTTTGATTTTCAAAGTATATACCCACGATCTGAGTTTGTCAAGGTACAAAATAACATCCCTGTGCAAAAATGGAAAGATCAAAAGAAAAAAGATAGGTATAGAGTGTGTTGGAAAAATGCTTTATGTCAACCGTAAGCCACAATTTGTGGGAGATCTGCCCCGAATGAAGGCGGCGTAGCAGGCTACGGCCACTGAATAAGGGGCAGATATACCGCAAAGTGGGGCGTACGGATGGCGTGAATGATTTTTCAAACACACTCTAGAGCGCCGGGGGATCACGGATCTCCCCCGGCCCCCTTAAAACGCTGTTTGAAAGACAGGCAGCCTATTATCTGTAAGAATGAGGCGCAGCGGTGGCTGCGGCGATCGACGGTGCTATGTGCCAGCGGCACATGTTCAGCACGGACCGGAACGAAGTATAGATCAACGCGGCAGATGGCAAGATAGACGGTATGATCGTCATAGAAGTCAGCTTGTCTGGATCGCAGTCACGCTCATATCCGGTCCCGTCGATGCACATGATATAATGGGACTCCTTTCTCCACACACGGTCTTACGGCTCCATCTCAAAGATCCTCTCCAGCGTCCGCCCCATCAGCTCCACCAGATCGACCACCAGCGCATTCCCCATCATGAACCTGCGCTTATTCAAAGGCATCTCTACCACCTGGCCGTTTGACAGACAATATTTCGTGTGATCCGTGGGAAATCCCTGTATGCGTTCTGTCTCTCCTGCCGTCAACAGCCGCACTCTGCCCGTCTTCTTGTCTCTCACGATATGGGTCGTGCGGCTGAAATTGCCCTCCGATGTGAGCATCGTACGCGCCGGGCGGTCTTCTGCGTCTATCATGGGGATGGCGCCTTCCGAGAATATATATTCGTGTCCGTTGGCAGCTTTTCGCGGTAATTTCTTCGCCCCTCTGAGATACTGCCAGGTCTGCCGGTCTTCTTTGGGCAGCCGTTTTTCTGTCTCATCGCTGTGGGTCACATCCGGCGCCGCATAATAAAGCCTTTCCTTGGGGATAAAATATCTCTCCTCTACCTGGCCGGTCTCCATGATATCCCCCAGAGTGACCTGGTCTCCCTCATAGGCGGGCACCGTCTTTAGCGTGTAGACTACGCCGTCTTTCATGATCCCTGTATTTTCAAATCCAAAAGAAAAGGAATCGGACAATGCTCCCAGTCCCTGGGGCAGTTCCTTGATCTGGATCTTTTTAGGAGCCCCGTCCAGAACGGGAAAAGTCCTGGCGAAAAATCCGTCCCTGAGCAGTACCTGACTCATGCTCATCCTTTTTTTGTCAGCCTCCGCGTCTCTGTCATAACCTGTCCGTGTCTGGATATCTCCGTTATATCTCGTGCCGTCTTTATACGCAAAGATAAATGCCCGCCTCCTCCGCTGCTGAAAACCGTATTCGGCGGCATTGATGATACGCCATTCCACCGTATAACCCTCGTCCCTGAAACATGCGAGCATGATACCGAAGTCCCTCCCCCGCTGCCTTGCCGGGGATTTGATCAGGCGGTCCACATTTTCCAGCAGCACGAAGGGCGGCTGTTTCTCCTCGATCGTCTCCCTGATCGACCACCAAAGGATCCCCTTTTTTCCCTCCAGCCCTTTTGAAGTAGCCAGGGAAGAGGCCACAGAATAATCCTGGCAGGGAAATCCGCCCACCAGGAGATTAAAGTCTGGGAGCGTTCTTTTATCCACATCTTCTATATTGAGATTGGTCGTATCTTCACCGTTTTGGTCAAGACAGGTCCCAAAGTGATATACATAGCAATCATGCGCATACTGGGTATTTTTCTCGGCGGGCTCCCACTGGCTGAACCAGACTGTCTCCCATCTCTCCGGCTTCTTTATATCCGCCAGCGTCTTTACCCCGTTCAGCCCGCAGCGGAATCCGCCCACCCCCGCAAACAATTCACAAACTGTCCTTCTCATGAACTCTCCTTTTTATCCATCTCCCCATCCAATACTCATATCTGCCGGGAGGTTTTTCCCATGGTGATATCAAAGATCGTTTCCTCTATGACCCGTACACATTCATCCGTATTTTTCAAGATATCTTTTCCCCAGAAATGTATGACTGTCCATCCCTCAAAAAGGAGTTTCTGGTCTTTTTCCCGGTCCCGTTCCATATTCCTTTGGATCTTACTGATCCAATAATCCGGATTTTTTCCTTTTTCCAACCGCGGCTTCAACACTTCCCAATCCTTGCCATGGAAAAACTCACTGTCACAAAAGATCGCCAATTTATACTTGGTCAGCGCTATATCCGGACTCCCCGCCACCGTCTTATAATTTTTCCGATATCGGTATCCTTTCGCCCAGAGAGCCTTTCTGAGTGTGACTTCGATACTGGTATCCTTACCGCGTATCTTGCTCATGCTCGCATGGCTCTTTGCGGATACCTCTCCATGGAATCTAGGTTCCTTCGCCCCCATCTGATCATCCTCTGCAAAAAACTTTACAAACTATCAGATACCATGATACCATAAGATCATATATTTCTCAATCAATAATGAATGGAGGGCAATAGATGGACTACGCATTGATGCATAAGCGGATACCCGTGGCGCACATCGAGCTGGATGAGGCGACAGGCTCCATATATAAGATAAACAAAGTCCTGGCACCAGAGCATCTGCCGGTGGGTGTCCCCTTGCGAAAAGGCACAGCTGACCGGACAGCTTTAAACAGCTGGTGGACGGACCGTTCGATCCCCACAAGCCGTTCCGGTATCCGCGAGGCTCTGGAAACCTTAAACATATCCAGCCCAAAGATGCTGCTGGCACGCTGTTATGGTCTGAGCCTTTCAGATCAATATTGGATCAAACCTTCCGGCTGCGGGCTTTCATGGGAAGACATCAACTTTTTTGATAATGCTTTTTCTGATGATATCGGGGATGTCCTATTTGGCCATCCCCCAAAAGGACTCCACCTCGATCTTCGTTCGCCGGATAATACCTCGGATGGGTGCCTAAAAAAAAGATGGAAGATCATCAACGGAAAACGCTGTCTCATCAAAGGCGGCAGCAATCCATTCCGTCAGCAGCCTTTCAATGAAGCGATCGCCACCGGGATCATGGAGCGGCTCAACATCCCCCACATACCCTATACCGTCATATGGGACGATGGCTCTCCTTACAGCGTATGCGAAAATTTTGTCACATCGGACACAGATCTGGTCAGTGCATGGAGGATCATGCAGATAAAGAAAAAAGAGAACAACACCTCTGTGTACCAGCATTTTATCCATTGTTGCAACACTCTGGGTGCGCCCGATATCCGGCAAGCCTTGGATCAAATGCTCGTTCTGGACTATCTGATCGCCAATGAAGACCGCCATCTGAACAATTTCGGATTGCTGCGCAATGCAGAAACACTTGAGTGGATCGGGTATGCTCCGATCTACGACAGCGGCAGCTCCCTTGGATACGACAAGACCGCAGCCCAGATACTGGCAGAAAAAGATATCTTATGTAAACCTTATAAAAAACATCACATAGAACAGATCAAGCTTGTGACCTCTTTCCACTGGCTTGACCTTACCAAGCTGTCAGACCACCGTGAGCTGATCTCCGGGATACTGTCCACCGACAGTGCAAAAGACTTTATTGATGATCACAGGAAAGAAGCCATCCTCTCTTCTGTAAAAAAAAGGATCTTAGCTCTGGAAAAGATGGCTGCAGACAGCACGAAAAAGAAGTACCAGATGACGACACAAGACGATGTGGAAAGAAATATCGCGGAAGACTATACAAAAAACAAAGATCCTCAAAAAATGCTGCCATAAAAACGAATATGAGAGTCGGCGCAGCTGAACGCCGCGCCGACTCTCACAGTACATCTCCGATCGATCCTATGAGGCCATATCTTTCTTATTGCCCAAAGTCACAGAGATCTTTTGTTCTTTATATTGTCCGCCTTCTGCTCTCTGGAGTACGATCTCCACTGTCTCTCCAGCTGCATAATACTCCAGCTGCCCCGTCAGTTCCTCACTGGTAGACACTTTTGTACCGCCTAAAGATGTGATGATATCATTTGTCAAGATCCCTGCTCTTGCCGCAGGTCCATCTTCTGAGACCTCCAGTACAAACACACCTGTCGGCACCCCGTACATCTGATTGAGTTCTGCCGAAACGTCTTTACAAGAAATACCAAGGTAAGAGGCTTTGTCCGTATCTACCTTTTCCCGGGTCACCCTGCTCATAAGGTCATCCAGGATAGGCATGGCTGTGGAGATCGGTATCGCATACCCCATACCCTCTACTGCGTTATCTGCCAGTTTTGCAGAATTGATGCCCACTACCTGGCCGCTCATGTTCAGGAGAGCGCCGCCGCTGTTTCCAGGATTGATAGCTGCGTCTGTCTGGATACAGGGAGTGGTCATATCTTCTACATAACGATCCAGGGCACTCACATAGCCAGAAGTCACAGACTGTCCATACCCCAGCGCATTGCCGATAGCCACGACCTGCTCGCCTACGACCAGATCATCAGAACTCCCCAACTGTGCGATCTTGATCTCTGCCAGTGTCTCTTTGGGGATCTCCTCTTTCTTTACAGCAATGACTGCCAGATCGTTCTCTACATCTGTACCTTTGATCTGTGCGGATACTGCATTGCCCGCATCTGCCCCGACCGTATTTCCACCTTCGCCCTCCTGCGCCTGTTCAGAAGTGAGATCCTCTGCCTCGACC
>CANTEW010000075.1 GCA_947652925.1 uncultured Lachnospiraceae bacterium | reverse complement strand
TTTTATGTTTTTTCCTATATCTTATCAGGGATCACTGTGAGAGTATTGTATATTTCCGACATTGTTGTACGCATATCTCTTCGCTTTTTTGATGTCCATCGTGTGATAGCGTTTGAATTCCCGCATGAGATGGGACTGGTCGGTATAACCGTATCTACAGACCGCATCTAAGATGCAGAATCCTGGATCTCTCAAGATCTCATTCCACAAGCATTGATAGCGCACCAGATTACAGAATTTTTTAGGTGTGATGCCGATATACTCATGGAAAGATCTTTCCAGCTGACGGGTGCTGATGGAACATCCTTTTGCCAGTCCTGCGGTACTCAAGTCTCCTTTTTGCCGTATGATCTGTGTCAGGGCATTGTCGATCAGATCGTGCTGCCTTAAGGGAAAATGGTATCGGCGGAATATATTTTCTGCAATATGGCTGCGCTCCCGCAGAGAGTGTATATCGAATAGCTGAGGCCGCAATGTCCTGTCTAACCATCCAAACCTGGACTGTACATCATAGCAGCCGTTCAGGGTACCTTTCAGATGATCTTCTGAAAAGGCGTATACACTCCAGGCATAAAAACGGACCGCGAAGACGGAGAGGAGATGCCCGGGGCTTGCCTCCTCATGGGCCACAAAGCTCGTATCATTGATCCCGCAGAATATCCCGGTGACTGTGTTCGCTGTATGATCGATGTAATAGATGATGTCTGCACATGTATCCGGGACTACGACTGTTACAGAAGGGTCTTTTTCTCCTGACAGATAAGGTGCGTCGCTCCCCCAGAAACAGCGTATGTATCTTGCCATTTCTGGATCCTGGGGCAGGATCTCTCTGTATTGTTCAGTTTGTCTGAAAGGAGCCGCTGTCTGCGGTGTGTATAGGAGCTTTTTCATTGTGTATGGTTTCTTTTGGCAGTCGGTCCATCTGTTTCTACACTAGAGCGTGTCTGAAAAATGCTTTATGTCAACCGTGCGTCACAATTTGTGGGAGATCTGTCCCGAATGAAGGCGGCGTAGCGGGCTACGGCAACTGAATACGGGCCAAATATACCACAAAGTGGGGCGTGCGGGTGGCGTGAATGATCTTTAAGACACTCTCTAAGACCGTTCTTGGGTGTGTTTTCATTGGGATCTGGACAATGCGCAGGGTGGTATAGAGAGGGGCGGATATCTTGCCTGTAGTTTATTGTAACCTGCCTTTTAACGTACGTCAAGGAGTCTTTTTTTGCCACTTACGATCTGCACCCTTTGATCCAGTATAGGGGGGTGTATATGTTCCAAAAGATGGCTCGTACTGCTCCATCTAGTCAGAGATCTTGACAACGCAATGGTGCGGAGCAGCCAGAGCAGGACTCTATTTTCTGGCCGGATGGAGTAGTAGGCATGGCGACAAAAAATGGATCAAAAAGTATTTGACAAAACCTCCCGCAGATGTTACCCTATTTTCATCTCAGATATAATACAAAAAGCGATGAGAAGGAGTAGTACATATCATCCCCTGCCTCCAGAAAGCTGTTGGCTGATGTGAAACAGTGGGAGGGATATATGGAACTGACCTTTGAGCGGCTGTCCGAAACCCGCCTTTATAGAAAGGCAGAGGGGGAGTAGATGCAGACGGTCCCCGTCCGTTATCCCGGGAAGATATAAGATCATATGATCTCGTATGTGATCCGTATCTGTGAGTGTATGGAGCATGCTCCATGAAACAAGAGTGGTACCGCGTGGGTTTTGATCAGTTACCCCCGTCTCTTTGCAGTTTTGGCTGTAAGAGGACGGGGTTCTTTTTCGTTGAGGTCACTTTATGGATAGAGAATAGGAGGATAGTATGATGATGAATGCGGGAAAATATACCAGGCAGTATTTTCTGCCTCCGGTAAGATCTATGAAATGGACTGAGAAGGACTATATCGATAAGGCTCCGGTCTGGTGCAGTGTGGATCTTCGGGATGGGAACCAGGCGCTGGTCATCCCTATGAGTCTGGATCAGAAAGTAAAGTTTTTCCAGTTGCTGGTGGAAGTCGGGTTCAAGGAGATCGAGGTGGGTTTTCCGGCTGCCTCAGAGACAGAATATCAATTTCTGCGCAGGCTCATCGAGGATGATCTGATCCCCGATGATGTGACCATCCAGGTGCTGACACAGGCACGTGAACACATCATCCGCAAGACCTTTGAAGCACTGGACGGGGCGAAGAGAGCGGTGGTCCATGTATATAATTCCACATCCCTGGCTCAGAGGGAGCAGGTATTCAAGAAGTCAAAAGAGGAGATCTTACAGATCGCCGTAGATGGGGCGGCGCTCCTGAAAAAGCTGGCGGATGAGACAGACGGGAATTTCCTGTTCGAATACAGCCCGGAGAGTTTTACAGGGACAGAGCCAGGATATGCGCTGGAAGTCTGTAATGCGGTCCTGGACGTATGGAAACCCACGCCGGATAAAAAAGCTATCATCAACCTTCCGGTGACCGTACAGCACTCGCTGCCCCACGTGTATGCCAGTCAGATTGAATATATGTGTGAGAATATGAAATACCGGGAAAATGTAGTCGTCTCCATCCATCCCCATAACGACCGGGGATGCGGCGTGGCAGATGCGGAACTGGGTATCCTGGCCGGCGCGGACCGGATCGAGGGGACTTTATTTGGCAACGGAGAGCGCACGGGCAACGTGGATATCGTGACATTGGCTATGAACATGTATTCACAGGGTGTGGATCCGGGGCTTGACTTTTCTGACATGCCCCATGTGTGCGAATGTTATGAGATGTATACAGGGATGAGGATCGATGAGCGCAGCCCATACAGCGGGGCATTGGTGTTCGCCGCGTTTTCCGGCTCTCATCAGGACGCGATCGCCAAGGGGATGCACTGGCTGGAGGAGAAAAAGCCGGAACACTGGACGGTGCCCTATCTGCCCATCGACCCCAAAGACGTGGGCCGCAGTTACGATGCAGATGTGATCCGGATCAACAGCCAGTCTGGAAAAGGCGGCGTAGGATATATCTTAGAGACGAAGTACGGTCTGAACCTGCCCGCCAAGATGCGCGAGGCCATGGGATATGCGTCGAAAGCAGTATCTGACCATACCCATAAGGAACTGCTCCCGGAGGAGATCTTCGAGCTGTTCAAAAAGAAATTCGAAAATATCGTGGAACCGTACAGTATCCATGGCGTTCATTTCCAGCAGGTAGACGGCATCACCACACAGGTGACCTCCACCTATCATGGGGAGACGATCACCACCGAAGCCGCCGGGAACGGGCGTCTGGATGCGGTGAGCAATGCGTTAAAGAAAGCATACGGATTCGACTATCATTTAGTGACATATCAAGAACATGCGCTGGAGCAGAGTTCCAGTTCCAGGGCCATCGCCTATGTGGGCATCAGCGATGCAAAAGGCCGGCTGTTCTGGGGCGCCGCCGTGGATCCGGATATCATCCGTGCCAGTATCGACGCCCTTGTGACAGCCATCAACAATATGGTGCATGAAAAACAATGACAGCGAGACTCAGTACACTTTGTTATATAGAACAAGACGGCAGATATCTGATGCTCCACCGGACAGTGAAGGAAAAAGATATCAACAAAGACAAATGGATCGGCGTGGGCGGACATTTTGAAGAGGGGGAGAGCCCGGAGGAATGTCTGCTGCGGGAGGTGTGGGAAGAAACAGGCTATCGCCTGACTTCCTATGCCTACCGGGGGATCGTGACATTCATATCCGGCAATGGGGAGATCGAATATATGTCCCTGTTCACGGCAGACGGCTTTACGGGAAGAGAGATACCCTGTGACGAAGGGCAGCTGGCCTGGATAGAAAAGGAAAAAGTCTGGCAGCTGGATATATGGGAAGGGGATAAGATCTTTTTTAGGTTGTTGGATGATAAGATCCCGTTTTTTTCTTTGAAATTAGTCTATGACGGAAAAGGCGGCCTTGTCCACGCGGCCTTGGATGGAAAAGAGATGGAGCTGCTGGACGTACTGGCAGAAGACGGGAGCAGATTCGGAGCCGTCAGTGAGCGGGGGGTGGTACACAGGGAGGGGAGCCTCCATGCCACAGCCCACGTATGGGTGGCGCGAAAAGAAGAGGACGGGAGATATGGACTGCTGCTGCAAAAAAGGAGCCGGGAGAAAGAGTCCTATCCGGGATGTTACGATCTGTCTGCCGCAGGCCACGTAGCCGCTGGGGACGATATCATCCACACGGCATTGCGGGAGCTGGGAGAGGAGCTGGGGATCCAGGCAGGAGAAAGCCAGCTCGTCTATGTGGGAGAGTGCCGGTCAAGATACCGGGGATCCTTCCATGGAAAACCTTTTTTTAACAATGAAAGGAGCAGTGTCTACCTGTATCTGGAGCCTGTGGATATCCGGGATCTGCATCTGCAGGAGACAGAAGTAGAGGAAGTCCTCTGGATGGACGCGGCAGAGTGTCTGGACAGGGTAAAAAACGGTAGATCCCCAACCTGCATAGATGTGGATGAACTGTCTATGATCTGTGCATATCTTGACGGAGAGGAGTGAGCAGCTATGACAGAGATAGAAGGGATCGATGGATATATCACACAGTTTCCGGTATACGAATACAGGATCATCTCCACGGATGACCTTCCTGTAGAGGCCAGGGTACGGGCAGTCTGTAAACAGGAGTGCGAAAGGTATGGGAGTACATGGGCCTGTCCGCCCGGTGTGGGGGAGTTGGCGGAATGTGAAGAGTTCTGCCATACATATCCACAGGGACTTTTTTTCTCCACAGTCGCGGAAGTGAGGGATGTGATGGACATGGAGGAGATGCTGGCCACACGGACAGCCCATGAAGAGATCACGGAAGAGATCCACCAGTATATGGCGGGGCAGGGGCTGGATACTTTTGTCCTCTCCACGGAATCCTGCGATATCTGTGAAGAATGTTCCTATCCCGACGCCCCCTGCCGGTTCCCGGATAAGATGCATCCCTGTCTGGAGAGTTACGGGATCGTCGTGCCTGAGATCGTGGAGAGGGAAGAGATGGAATACATGCTCGGGGGGAATACGGTCCTGTGGTTTTCCCTGATCTTGTTCAAAACAGCATGATCGTACGGTTTTTGACATATACTAGGGAATAAAAAGCCTGGAGCGCATATGAAAAAGACATATACCCGTTTCCGGGAAGGGCTGATGAGTACCCTGGAAGTACCGAGAGACCTGGCGTTACAGGAGCCTTTATTAACGATCACGGGCAACAGAGACCTGTGTATTGAAAATTATAAGAGTATCCAATCCTATTCACAGGAGAGTATACGCATCCTTACAAGGAAAGGGCGGATCAAGATCTGTGGAAAAGCTCTGCGGATACAATATTATACCAGCGATGAGATGGGGATCAGCGGGGATCTCCAGGAGATCATATTCGAACCGTAACTGGCGGCAGGTATCATGTATTGGGGAGGGTTTTCTAGTGATCGACCGGATCATCCGATTTATAAAAGGGTATGTGCGGATCTGTATCCACAGCCAGGAGACAGAACGGTTCCTGAACCTATGTGCGAACAATGGCGTACTCTTGTACCGGATAGAGGGAGCCGGCAACGGGTGTGAGATGGATATCAGCCTTTCTGATTTTTTCCGTCTGCAGCCCATATGCAGAAAGACGCATACGCGTATACATATTATCCTGAAGAGGGGCCTGCCTTTTTTCTTCCACAGGAATCGGAAGCGAAAAGCTTTTTTTGTGGGTGTGTTCCTTTGTTTCGGACTGCTGCAGCTTTTGTCCACCCGAATCTGGAATATCCATGTGGACGGGAATTATTCTTACAGCACCCAGTCCGTCCTACAGTATCTGGAAGAACAGAAGATCTGTCATGGCATCGCGAAGAAAGACCTGTCCTGTGCTGAGATCTCTGCGGGCATACGGGAACATTTTCCGGATATGATCTGGGTGGCTGCGAAGATCAGCGGGACCAGGCTTTTGATATCCGTTCAGGAAAATATGGACTCCATCCCCCAAAAGGAGACAGAAACAGAAGCGCCCAGCGATCTGGTGGCCACGAAAGAGGGCCAGATCTTGCGCATGGTCACCCGCCAGGGCATCCCCCAGGCGCAGGTAGGGGATATGTGCGAGAAAGGGCAGATACTGATCCGGGGGCTGGTGGATATCATGGACGACAACGGGGAACTGGTACGCCAGGCGCAGGTGCCCGCAGACGGGGATGTCTATATCAAGACAGCATATCCTTATTACAAAGAATTTCCATTGACTTATAAAAAGCGTATCTATACAGGAAAGACCCGGAAAAGGTTCGTACTGCAGATCCATTCCCTGGAGTTCCAGCTGGGTCTTCCGGGGCAGCCTTTTGAGCACTACGATCAGGTTGGGAGATTCCATGACCTGAAATTGACAGAGAATTTTTATCTGCCTGTGGCCTATGGGAAAAATGTCATCCATGAGTATGATATCGTCAAAAAAAACCATACAAAAGAGGAGGCAGAGGAGCTGGCAAAGGCACAGATCCTCGATCATCTCGACGATATGATGGAAAAAGGGGTGGAAATCCTGGAAAACAATGTTACAATAGAGGTAACAGAAACGAAGTGCATAAGCAAAGGGACAGTCTATGGCCTGGAGAAAAACGGTGAATCCGTCCCCTTGTCTTTTTCAGCGCAGCCAACAGAAAGGACGACAGATGAATGAGCAGCATTTTAGAGGCATTGATCGAATTTCCGGCCGAACACGAGAGGAATGTGTTCGGGGCTTTTGATGAACATCTGAAGATCATTGAGAAGACATTGCAAGTGACTCTGGTCAGCAGGGATGGCATGGTGAAGATCTTAGGCCTCCCGGAGCGGGTGGAAAGAGCGCGCAGGCTTTTGGAACAGCTTCTGGGATCTTCCAAGCGGGGGAATACCATCACTGCGCAGAATGTCCAATACGCTCTGGCGCTCACGATGGAAGAGAAAGAAAAGAAGCTGGAGGAGATAGACCAGGATGTCATCTGCCATACCATACAGGGAAGGCCCATCCGGCCCAAGACGCTGGGACAGGAGCGCTATGTGGGAGCCATCCGGAAAAACATGATCGTATTCGGCATAGGGCCTGCCGGGACGGGCAAGACATATCTGGCCATGGCTATGGCCGTCACGGCCTTCCGCAGTGATGAAGTGAGCAGGATCATCCTGACCCGCCCGGCGATCGAGGCAGGAGAGAAGCTGGGGTTCCTCCCCGGGGATCTTCAGAGTAAGGTGGATCCTTACCTGCGCCCGCTGTATGACGCGCTGTATCAGATCATGGGACCGGATCATTTTACAAAAAATATGGAAAAGGGCCTGATCGAGGTGGCGCCGCTGGCGTATATGCGCGGACGTACTCTGGACAATGCGTTCATCATCTTAGATGAGGCCCAGAATACGACGCCCGCCCAGATGAAGATGTTCCTGACCAGGATCGGATTTGGATCCAAAGTGATCATAACGGGAGACTCTTCTCAGAAAGATCTGCCGGACGGGGCTGTTTCCGGCCTGGATGTGGCCGGGCGTGTCCTGAAAAAGATCGAGGGCATCAGTTTCTGCCAGCTGACTGGTAAAGATGTGGTGCGCCATCCTCTGGTGCAGAAGATCGTACAGGCATATGAAAACTATGAGACAAAGAATAAGCCGGCCAAAGGCAGGAGGGGTCAATGAGGCTGTATGTAGGATACGAGGCGGAGGAGACACTGGATCTTGACTATGAAAAGACAGCGCGCTGTATCGGGGATGCTGTCTTGTATGCGGAAGGGTTTCCCTATGAGGCAGAGGTCAGCCTGGTACTCACTTCAGATCAGGAGATCCAGCGGGTGAATAAACAGTTCCGGGGTATAGATGCGCCCACAGATGTGTTATCTTTTCCAGCGATCCCAATGGAAAGGCCAATGGACCTGCGGGGATTGTCTGCCGACGAGACTGTGTATAGAGATCCGGATTCTGGAGATATCATGCTGGGAGACATCATGATATCCGTGCCGAAGGTCTTCAGCCAGGCGGATGCTTACGGGCACAGCGTGAAAAGGGAGTATTCCTTTCTCTTCGCCCACAGTATGCTGCATCTGCTGGGATACGACCACATAGAGCCGGATCAGGCCCGGATCATGGAAGAAAAACAGGAAGAGATACTGAAAAGTTTAGGGATAAACCGTTAAGGGAGATATATGGAGAAAAAATATATAAAAAGTGCAGTGGCCGTCCTGACGATCGCCTGTGCCTGTACGCTGGCCACAACAGGCTGTAAGAAAAAAGAAAAGGAGACCACACCGGCAGAGCCCACGATCCAGACCTCCAAAGATGTGGAAAAGACTCCGGAAGCCACACCAGTGGACGAGTCCGTCCCGGAAGGGATGATGAAGAGTTACCTGTCTGGAGAGCTGGTCTCCCAGGAAAAGGGTATGCGCAGACCTGTAGCGGTGATGCTCAATAATATCCGGGATGCAGTACCGCAGACAGGGATCGCCCGGGCAGATGTGGTGTATGAAGCGCCTGTGGAGGGGAACATCACCAGGCTGATGGGGATCTTCGAGGACTATGACGATCTGGAAAAGATTGGGTCTGTAAGGAGCTGCAGGGAATATTATCTGTTCTTTGCCCAGGAGTTCGAAGCGATCTATGCCCATTATGGACAGGCGATCTATGCGAAACCATTCCTGGAAGAAGATTTTATCCACAATCTGAGCGGTCTGGATAAATACAGCAAGGATATCTTCTATCGGACCTCTGACCGGGTGGCTCCCCACAATGCGTATACCAGTTTTG
Organism: uncultured Lachnospiraceae bacterium; assembly: GCA_947652925.1. GTDB lineage: Bacteria > Bacillota > Clostridia > Lachnospirales > Lachnospiraceae > MGBC164599. The sequence goes on along the minus strand of CANTEW010000075.1, from coordinate 2,177 downwards.
AAGGTATCCAGCGGGGGATCGAAGATTATGGATATACCCAGGAACACAGCAGCGGATACAAGGGGCATTATCTGTTTGCAGATACAGATACAGAAGAAGAGCTGGACAGCGGCACTACGGCAAATGTGGTGCGCCTGGACTGTTATGCCACGAACCGTCCCTGGTTTGAATATGACGGGGAAACGAAGAGATACAAACGTTTTCAGTACGAGGGGCCGCAGATCGATGAGGCCACAGAGGAACAGCTCCTCTATGACAATCTGCTCATACAGTACCACAGCTATAAGCCATACGATCAGAACGGTTATCTGAACATCGATGCGATCTCCGGCGGGAGTGGGAAATTTATCACCCATGGAAAAGCCATCGATATCCGCTGGGAAAAAGATGCCGTCTGGGGAGTGACCCACTATTTCGACGCGGATGATCAGGAGATCCATCTGAACCGTGGGAAGACCTGGGTGGCCATCGTACTGGATGATAAAACAGATGGTATCTTCATAGAATAAACTTTTTGATGAATAAAAGAGAGGGAAAATGCCGATACTCAATAGAAAAAGGAGCGGTCGTTATGCGTAGGATCTATTATGGTATTGGTATTTTCCTGGTCATCTTTTTATCCACTGCAGGATTTTATGGGAGTTACCGGATCTCTCAGCTCAAGGGCCAGGTACAGGAGCTGAAGGCCAGCCATGCATTGGAAGCGGAAAACCAGACGCTGGATGCTGGCTTTTACCTGAAAGACGACAACGGGAAAGTGCATGTATACCGGGGGGATGGGGAAACAGTGTACGAATATACGAACATCCAGGTGTCCAGCCTGCCGGAAGCGGTGCAGCGGGAAGTGGAAGAGGGAAAATATATCAAGTCAGAGGTGGAACTGTATAGTTTCCTTGAGAACTATTCCAGTTGATATCCGGTCAGTAAGATCTGATCTATTTCTTTCATCAGACTGTGTTGGCTTCGATCAATGATGCCACCGCATCGCTGTCAAAATTTTGCCTAGCACTGGCACAGAGCAGACAGAACAAAACTCTATTTTCTGACTGGATGGAGTACTAGACGGATCAAAAAAAATATTGTAAGATAAAAGGGGATGTAAAAGGCGTGGATCACCGGGAAAACTTAAAGGATAAAAAGAGGATCGTCATAAAGATCGGGTCGTCTTCCCTGATCCATCAAAAAACAGGGAAGCTGAACCTGACCAAGATGGAGATCCTCATAAGAGAGATCTCAGATCTGTGTAACCAGGGAAAAGAAGTCGTTGTGGTGTCTTCCGGCGCGATCGGCGTGGGGAGCGCCACATTGGGATTGGGCGGAAAACCTGAACGGCTGGAGCAGAAGCAGGCTTGTGCGGCGATCGGACAAGCCCGCCTGATGATGATCTACCAGAAATTGTTCGCAGAATACAACCAGACAGCCGGTCAGATCCTGATGACAAAAAATACAATGGTCGACCATCTGAACAGGAGAAATGCCCAGAACACTTTTGAAGAACTCCTGCAGATGGGCGTGATCCCCATCGTCAATGAAAATGACACCATATCTACATATGAGATCCAATTTGGGGATAATGATACCCTTTCGGCTGTGGTGTCCGCATTGATCCGGGCGGATCTTCTGATCCTCCTCTCTGATATAGACGGGCTCTTTACCGACGATCCCAGGGAAAACCCACAGGCGGAGTTTGTGGATCTGGTGGAGAATATAGACGGACATTATATGGAGATGGGAAAAGAGAGTACCGGGAGCAGAGTCGGCACGGGAGGGATGGCTACAAAACTGGAAGCCGCTAAGATCGCCACAGGCGCAGGTGCAGATATGGTCATTGCCAACGGCAGGGATTTCCATATCATACACAGGATCATAGAGGGGAGACAGGAGGGGACGCTTTTTTTGGCAGATCCAAAAGAAGAATTCTACCTGATCGACTATATCGACCGATTGGTCAGTCGTTAAAGGATATCAGGAAGATATCACAGACAGAAAGGGACAGGGTATGGACCAAAAGACCATAGACAGGATCAATGAGCTTGCCCGCAGATCCAAGAGTACTGGTCTCAGCCAGGAAGAAAAAGAGGAACAGGCCAGACTGCGTAAGGAATATATCGCGGCGATCCGTGGGAACCTGCGTTCCCAGCTGGATCGGATCGATGTAAAAGAGCAGGACGGGTCTA
>CANTEW010000074.1 GCA_947652925.1 uncultured Lachnospiraceae bacterium | reverse complement strand
GCGTCCAGTTCCGGAGGGCCTACGAACAATTCATACATACGCAGGGAGTCACAGCCGTAATCCCGTACCAGGTCGTCGGGCGCCACTACGTTTCCTTTGGATTTGCTCATCTTGATCCCGTTCTTCCCGGTGATCATCCCCTGATTGAAGAGTTTATGGAAAGGCTCCTCAAAGTCCACTACGCCGATGTCATACAGGAATTTCGTGTAGAACCTGGAATAGAGCAGATGGAGGACGGCATGCTCCACACCGCCGATATACATGTCCACAGGCAGGTATTTATCCGCCTTTTCTTTGGAGACAAGTTCCTGATCGTTGTGGTTGTCCACATACCGGAGAAAATACCAGGAAGAACCGGCCCATTGGGGCATGGTGTTGGTCTCCCGTTTGGCGTCTGCGCCGCAGGTGGGGCATTTGCAGTTTACCCACTCGTCGATGGCGGCCAGTGGGGATTCCCCTGTCCCTGTGGGTTCGTAAGAGTCCACGTCTGGTAAGCGCAGGGGCAGTTCTTCTTCCGGTACAGGTACGTTTCCGCATTTGGGGCAGTGTACGATCGGGATGGGTTCTCCCCAGTACCGCTGTCTGGAGAATACCCAGTCGCGCAACTTGTAATTGACGGTGGCTTTCCCAAGGCCTTGTCTCTCCATCATATGGGGCGCTTCTTTTTTCAGGACGGAGGATTCCATCCCGTTCCATTCGCCGGAATTGATCATGGTGCCGCTGGCTTCTGTGTACGCCTCGGTCATGTCTTCGATCTCTTTCCCGTCTTTGGCGATCACCTGGATGATGGGGATATCGAATTTCTTTGCAAAAGCAAAGTCCCTATCGTCGTGGGCGGGTACGCACATGATCGCGCCGGTACCGTAGTCGGCCAGTACATAGTCGGACAGCCAGATGGGGATCTTGGCCTGGTTTAATGGATTGATGGCATAACTCCCGGTGAACACGCCTGTCTTTTCTTTGTCCTGTAAGCGGTCCACGTTGGACTTCATGGAAGCGTCGTAGATGTATCTGTCTACGGCCTCTCTGTTCTCCTGTGTGGCCAGGGAAGCGGCCAGCGGGTGTTCCGGCGCCAGGACCATGAATGTGGCTCCGTATAGGGTATCCGGCCTTGTGGTGTAGACGGTGATCTTCTCTTTTCGTCCGTCCACGGCGAAATCCACCTCTGCCCCATAGGATCTCCCGATCCAGTCGGACTGCATCTTCTTGACTTTCTCCGGCCAGTCCAGCTTGTCCAGGTCTGCCAGGAGCCTTTCGGCGTATTTGGTGATCTTCAGCATCCACTGGCGCAGGTTCTTTTTGGTGACTTCGGCGCCGCACCGCTCACAGCAGCCGTTGACAACCTCTTCGTTGGCCAGTCCGGTCTTACAGGAAGGACACCAGTTGATGGGGAATTCCTTCTCATAGGCAAGCCCCTCTTTGAACATTTTTACAAAGATCCATTGGGTCCATTTATAGAACGCCGGGTCGGTGGTGTTCACTTCCATATCCCAGTCGTAGATCGCCGCGATGTCGCCGATCTGTTTTTTGATGTTGGCTACGTTCTCGGCCGTGGACTTGGCTGGATGGACGCCCATCTTGATGGCGTAGTTCTCAGCCGGCAGGCCGAACGCATCCCAGCCCATGGGGTGGATGACATAGTGGCCTTGGAGCATCTTGTATCTGCTCCATACATCCGAGATCACATACCCTCTCCAGTGGCCTACGTGCAGGCCGTTCCCGGAAGGGTAGGGGAACATGTCCAGACAATAATATTTGGGCTTCTTGCCGTCGTTTACGTTGACTGGGTCTTTTTGCCAGTTAGAACGCCATTTCTGCTCGATCGCCTTATGGTTATAAGGTGCGCTCATGTTTTCTCTCCTCCTTACATTTATGCAAAAACCCCTGGACCTCTCGGCCAGGGGCATTTATCCTTTCTTTATTTTACTGGTTTGGGGGTTTCTTGTCAAGTGTTAGACGGCAGGTTGTCTGCGGGGTGTCAAAAAGATCGCTTGCTATGATGTGATAAAGGTATTACAATGTCCTTATATGATCTAAAGTAGTGTATCAACAAGCTGACTTCTATATCGATCATACCGCCTCTTTTGCCATCTGCCGCGTTGGTCTACACTTCGTTCCGGTCCGTGCTGGACATGTGCCACTGGCACATAGCACCGTCGATCGCTGTAGCCACCGCTATGCCTCATTCCTCCGCCTTACAGAATGACAAAATATCCGGCACACTTTATCACAGAAATCAACTTGTCGATACAGTGGTTTTGATCTATTTATTCCTTATGATCATAAAGATACCAGTTATGAACAATACAATATCCACAGTGATCCCTATGGATGTTGAAATGCTTCCGATCTTACCGGCAACGAATAATGAAGTCGGGCCATCTGCCCCGCCAATTATGGATACTGACATTTTCCTATTTACTTTAAGGATCAGATCGATCGTTGCAGTTACGATCCCTATCACTATTAAAATGATCCCTATGATTTTTTTCATGTACCTAACCCTTGAAGCTTTCAGATTTTTCAGAGCGTCAGGATCATTAGAGACGATCGCCTTGACAGTCTGACATTTTTTTAAATCTGGGCAATCACCGCATGTGACCACGCTTTTTTTTGATGCACACTGACGAATAGCACAGAGGCTATCACAGTATACGGTTTTGATCCCATCAACACGACAACCTTCACAATTGATGTGTTCAGGCAGGATAGGAGCATTATTTAATGAAGCCCATAGTTTTGCAGTTTTCTTACGCAACGCTTGATCATCATTGATCGTTGCAAGATATGCGTCACATTTTTCACAGTCTAATCCGCAGTATGCGATCATATCCCTCATGACCATGTACCTCCTGGAATTTTATATCTGTCACATTATCCATTACAAGTTTTAGTTTACAGTAAAAAACCACCTGTGTTACAATGATATTGGTCTGCTAACCGCATCCAGAACAAAGGAGGTCATCCGAATGGATGGTGATAGTTTATCACACACAAAGTGGGATTGTAAATATCATATAGTCTTTGCACCAAAATTCTGGAGGAAGATCATATATGGGAAGTTAAAACAGGATATATCGAATATCCTCGACACTTTCTGTTTCCAACAACTATATGGCGAACCAACTTACCAAAGGCCTCGTCTCTGCGCTGATCGAACTGGAGAGAAAAGGCCTGCCCTCGGGGATGAGCAGACGCGATGTGTATTATCAGGCCAGTCAGTATATGAATGTTTATGGAGGCATACATATCCTGGATCATTACAGTGCGGAAGAGATAAGTGAAAAGATCGTCAGGTATATGGTGGGAAAAGAAGGATGAGATATTTTATCCATGTTGCGGTATCCGTGTATGTTGAGATATTTTATGTATATCATAATATGGAGATCATAAAAGGAAAGATCGTGAGAGGAGGGAAGATCTTGGGAAAAAACATCTTGTTGTTTTTTATGTGTTGTGCGCTCTTAGCCGGGAGTACCGCTGTCCTTGCAGGGTGTGGGAAAGGCTCGTCGGACGGAGATACCTCGGACTTGATGGAAGGCGTGTCCCCCAGTGATGACCATCCGGACGTGGATCTTTCCGGGCCGGGCGCCGCTGCCGTCACAGACTTCGGTGTCCGCCTGCTGCAGGATACGGTGGGAAAGGGGGATACGCTGGTCTCTCCCCTGTCCGTGATCAGTGTCCTGGGTATGGTGGAAAATGGGGCCAGGAAAGAGACATTGGAGCAGATGGAGCAGGTGCTGGGGATACCCTGTGGAGAGTTGAACACATATCTGTATCAGTTCATCCGATCCCTGCCTGTTTCAGATAGATACAAACTCCATGCGGCTGCCTCTATCTGGCTGCGGGACGATGAGGCATTTACAGTGGATCCTGCTTTCCTGCAGGCGAATGCGGATCATTACGATGCAGGTGTCTATAAGGAGACTTTTGATGATCATACGGCAGAGCGGATCAATGGGTGGGCGGAAGAGAATACAGATGGTATGATCGACGAGATCATCACAGAGATCCCGGCGGATGCAGTGATGTATCTGGCCAATGCCCTTGCCTTTGATGCGGAGTGGGAGACGATCTACAGTGAAGACAGGGTACATGGAGGTCTGTTCACCAAAAGGGATGGGTCGCAGCAGTCTGTGGATCTTATGTATTCTGAGGAAGAGAGATATCTGGAGGATGACCATGCGACTGGATTTCTGAAATATTATGCAGATCAGAAATATGCGTTCGCAGCGCTGCTCCCCGACGAGGATACGGATATCAGGGAGTATGTGGCTTCTCTCACGGGGGAGAGACTGCGCTCTGTCCTGGAAAATGCGCAGGAGGCCACAGTCTATGCGGCGATACCGAGATATACATGCGAGTACAGTGTCGCTCTCAAGCCCATCCTGCAGGCGATGGGGCTGCAGGATGCATTCGATCCTGGGCGGGCTGACTTTTCCGGGATCGGTTCTTATCAGGGGAAAGATATCTATATCAATGAAGTGCTGCACAAGACCTATATAGCTGTTGAGGAGCGGGGCACGAGAGCGGGTGCTGTGACTTTGGCAGAGATGATGGCAAAGGGCGTTGCCCCGGAGGGGGAGACTGTGTATCTGGAACGGCCTTTTGTCTATATGCTGATCCACTGCGGGACGGATGTACCTGTGTTCATAGGGGTGACAGAGGATGTGGGAGAGTAGAGATGGGATGCGTGGAGGGCTGGTCCTGCGGAGATACAGACCTTCGGACTGTAAGTATCTGGCTGAGTTATTTTATCAGACGGTCCACGTTGTGAATGCCAGGGATCATACAAAGGAGCAGCTGGATGCGTGGGCGACGGGGAGCGTGGATCTAGAAGGATGGGACAGGACACTCTCCGACCATCATACGGTGGTCGCCGTAAAGGACGGCGGGATCGTTGGTTTTGGCGATATAGACAGGACAGGATATCTTGACAGGCTCTATGTCCACAAAGACTATCAGCGTCAGGGGATCGGGGCGGCTATCTGTGACATATTAGAAAGTGCTGTCCAGATAGATAAGATAGTCGTACACGCGTCCATAACGGCAAGACCTTTTTTTCTTTCCAGAGGGTATAGGGATATAAGAGAGCAGGAAGTGATCAGGCAGGGGATCTCTCTAACAAACTATGTCATGGAGAGATGAAAACCCCTGCCTTCGTCTCGTCCCCTTTATGACAGCTGTATACATATCAGTTTGTATATATGGGGACTTGCTGATCGTTATATTTACAAAAATATAACGATTGCACAAAAAAATTACCAAAAAAGTATTGATTTTATTGCGATCTGACTATATAATGATCAACAGATGGATGTATATAGGTCTGCTCTTGTCAGCGGATCATTCTTTACACCAGATCATTAATATTTTAAATGATAACATTTAAAATATTAATATATAGACAGAACGAAAAAAGGTCAGGATATTTTTTTGGAGTACCAGTACAGCGTCAGCAGTACTGGCGGGGAGAGCGGGCTATCATGATGAGAAAGGAGGGGCGTGTTTCAGGAGTTTTCCAGTAACTGTCGATTTAGTGATTCTATTTTGAGAAAAGGAGGATCGATCATGATCCATTTAAAGATTGATGGCATCCCTGTAGAGGTGGAGAAGGACACAACGATCCTACAGGCAGCCAGGCAGATCGGTGTTGAGATCCCAACGCTCTGCCATCTGGAACATTTATTGCCGAATGGTTCCTGCCGTCTGTGCCTGGTAGAAGTTACCAATAACGGGAGGACAAAGCTTGTCACATCCTGTACCATGCCTTGTACGGAAGGCGATGAAGTGCAGACTATGTCAGAAGAAGTGGTGGAGAGCCGCAAGGGTATCCTGGATCTTCTGCTCTCCGACCATCGGGCAGACTGTTTCTCCTGTGGAGCGAACGGCGACTGTAGATTACAGGAGTATTGCTTCGAGTACGGTGTTGAGATGACCAGCTATGAGGGCGAGGTCAACGATGAATGTGTAGATGATTCCAATAAATTCTTTACATATGATCAGAGCAAATGTATCCTGTGCCACAGATGTGTGAACACCTGTCACCAGATCGTAGGGCGCGGAGCTATCGATACCCTGAACAGAGGATTTAAGTCTGTGATCGGAGCGCATTATGACTATGACTGGGATCAGGGGACCTGCGAATCCTGCGGAAACTGTGTGCAGGCATGTCCGACAGGCGCTCTGACCTCGAAGCGCAGGAAGAAATATCGTTCCTGGCAGGTAGAGAAGAAAGTCCTGACCACCTGTCCCCACTGTGCCACAGGCTGCCAGTATTATCTGATCGTAAAAGACGGCAAGATCGTGGATACAGAAGCTTACGACGGACCCTCCAACAAGGGCCTGCTCTGTGTCAAAGGCCGCAGCGGTTCTTTCGATTTTGTGCATTCACCGGATCGTATCAGATATCCGCTGATCAAGAACAAAGAAACCGGAAGATTTGAGCGTGCCAGCTGGGATGAAGCGCTCGATCTGGTAGCATCCAAGTTCATGGCGATCAAGAAAGAGTATGGTCCTGATTCACTGGCTGGTTTTGCCTGCTCCCGTTCACCAAACGAGGATGTATACATGGTGCAGAAGATGGTGCGTACTTGCTTTGGTACGAACAATACCGATAACTGCGCCCGCGTATGTCATTCCGCATCTGTAGCGGGTCTTGCCATGACATTAGGCTCCGGCGCCATGACCAATCCGATCGGCGATATCACCCAGAACAGTGAGCTGATCATGTTGGTAGGCTCTAACCCTGAAGAGGCGCATCCGGTAGTAGGTATGCAGATCCGCCAGGCATTGAGACGCGGTTGTAAACTGATCGTAGCGGATCCCCGTGACATCGGTCTCGCAAAGAAAGCCGATATCCACCTGAAATTAAGACCAGGTACAAACGTAGCGTTCGCAAACGGTATCATGCATGTCATCATCGAAGAGGGTCTGCAGGATGAGAGATTCATCGCGGAACGCACCGAAGGCTATGAGAAGATCAAAGAGATCGTAAAAGATTATACACCGGAGAAGGTGGCAGAGATCTGCCATATCGATGCAGAAGATCTGAAAAGAGCGGCGATCATGTACGCAAAAGCAGAGACTGCACCGATCATCTACTGCCTGGGTGTGACAGAACATTCCACTGGTACAGAGGGCGTTATGTCCATGTCTAATATGGCGATGTTGGTAGGGAAATTCGGACGTCCCGGCTGCGGCGTGAATCCGCTGCGTGGACAGAACAATGTACAGGGTGCCTGTGATATGGGCGCGCTCCCCACTGATTTCCCAGGATACCAGAAAGTCACAGCTCCCGGCGTTGTAGAGAAATTTGAGAAAGCCTGGGGTGTGCCGCTGAACCATGAACCTGGCACACATGCCACAGACATCTTCCCGAAAGCGATCAATAAAGAAGTACGCGGACTCTATATCTATGGTGAAGATCCGGTCGTCACAGATCCGGATACCACTCATGTGATCAAAGCTCTGGAAAGCCTGGATTTCTTCGTGATACAGGAACTGTTCATGACGGAGACGGCACAGTATGCGGACGTGATCCTCCCGGGTGTGAGCTATGCAGAGAAAGAAGGTACGTTCAGCAATACAGAACGCCGTGTACAGAGAGTGCGCAAGGCCGTGACATTGGAAGGCGAGATGCGTCTGGATACAGATATCATCATCGACCTGATGAACCGTATGGGTTACAAACAACCACACCTGACCTCCGCGCAGATCATGGATGAGATCGCATCCGTGACACCGAGTTTTGCCGGTATCAGCCATGCGCGTCTGGACAGTGGAGAAGTGGGCGGCAGAGGTCTGCAGTGGCCCTGTCTCGACAAAGACCACCCAGGCACACCGATCATGCATGTGGGTAGATTCACCCGCGGACTGGGCTGGTTCTATCCGGCAGAATATGTGCCGCCGGCAGAGCTCCCGGACGATGAGTATCCGATCATATTGATGACAGGCCGTATCTTGTATCATTACACCACAAGGGCCATGACCGGAAGGACACCGGAACTTATGGAGATCGAAGGGAAGTCTTTCATCGAGATGAACATAGAAGATGCACAGAAACTTGGCATCGCAGACGGCGACAGGGTGAAAGTATCCTCCAGGCGCGGTTCTATCGAGTCCACAGCACGTGTAGGGACCAAGACATCCCCGGGCGAGACCTGGATGCCATTCCATTTCCCGGACGGCAATGCGAACTGGCTGACCAACGCGGCACTGGATAAATATGCCCGGATACCGGAGTATAAAGTGTGCGCGATCAAGATCGAGAAAGCATAAGGAGGTAAAGTCGAATGAGTTCTGGTAAGAAGACAGTCCCGTTCCAGGGGACAAAAGAGCAGGAAGAACAACTCCAGAAAGTCATTGCCGCCCACAAAGGAGAAAAGGGCGCGTTGATGCCCGTATTGCAGCAGGCACAGGAGATCTACGGCTATCTGCCTGTTGAAGTACAGCGGATGATCTCAGAGGGGATGCAGATCCCCATGAGCAAGATATGTGGTGTCGTCACCTTCTATTCTTTCTATTCACTGTATCCGAAGGGCAAATACAAGATCTCCGTATGCCTGGGGACTGCCTGTTATGTAAAAGGTTCCAACCAGGTTTATGAAAAGTTGCAGCAAGTCCTCGGCATCGGGGGCGGAGAATGTACGCCAGACGGGAAATTCTCTCTGGAAGCATGCCGCTGTGTAGGTGCCTGCGGTCTTGCACCGGTCATGATGATCAACGATGATGTCCACGGACGGTTGTCGCCGGACAGCGTGGAAGAGATCTTGGCAAAATATGAGTAGGAGGATGGACGATGATCAAAACGATTGAGGGATTAAGGTCGATCAGCAGCCAGAAGAAGGCGTCAGTAGGATTTCGCCATCCAGGCAGCAAAGAAAGAGACAGCTATGAGCGCCATGTATTGGTCTGTGCAGGTACAGGCTGTACTTCATCCGGCAGCGTGAAGATCGCGGATAGGCTGGAAGAAGATATCGCGGCGAAAGGTTTGAAAGATAAAGTATGTGTGATCCGGACAGGATGCCATGGCCTGTGTGCGTTGGGCCCTGTCATGATCATTTACCCGGAAGCTTCATTTTATTCAAATGTGAGTATAGATCATATCGACGAGATCGTGGACGAACATCTCGCCAAAGGGAATGTGGTCACAAAATATCTGTATCAGGAGACAGTGACAGAGCAGGGTGTCATCCCTATGAACGACACGGATTTCTACAGGAAACAGCACAGGGTCGCCCTGCAGAACTGCGGTGTCATCGATCCGGAGAACGTTGACGAGTACATAGCCACAGGCGGTTATGAAGCTCTCCACAAAGTGCTGACGACCATGAGTCGTGAGGACGTGGTGGGCGTACTGGAAAGATCGGGATTGAGAGGCCGCGGGGGTGCAGGCTTCCCCACCGGGACAAAGTGGAAATTCGCTATGGGCAGTACCGGACAGAAATATGTCTGCTGCAACGCCGATGAAGGCGATCCAGGTGCATTTATGGACCGTTCCGTATTGGAAGGCGATCCCCATGTAGTCTTCGAGGCTATGGCCATCGCCGGATACGTGATCGGATCCGACCAGGGTTATATCTATGTGCGTGCAGAGTATCCCATCGCCATCCACCGTCTGGAGATCGCGCTGAAACAGGCCAGGGAATATGGTCTTCTGGGGAAAGATATCTTCGGGACCGGGTTTGATTTTGATATCGATCTGCGTCTTGGCGCCGGCGCATTCGTGTGCGGCGAGGAGACAGCGCTCATGACATCCATCGAGGGCAACCGGGGCGAGCCTCGTCCGCGTCCTCCGTTCCCGGCAGTGAAAGGTCTGTTTGACAAACCTACGATCTTAAATAACGTGGAAACCTGGGCGAACATCCCGCGCATCATCATGAACGGGGCGGACTGGTTTGCCTCCATGGGTACAGAGAAGAGCAAAGGAACGAAAGTATTCGCCCTGGGCGGCAAGATCCAGAACGTGGGTCTTGTGGAGATCCCCATGGGGACTACTCTGCGCGAGATCGTAGAGGAGATCGGCGGCGGCGTGCCAAACGGCAAGAAATTCAAAGCGGCCCAGACAGGCGGTCCCTCCGGCGGATGTATCCCGGCGTCTGATTTTGACGTGGAGATCGACTATGACAACCTGGTAGCCATCGGCTCTATGATGGGTTCCGGCGGTCTGATCGTCATGGACGAAGACGACTGTATGGTAGATATCGCGAAATTCTTCTTGGAATTCACAGTGGATGAATCCTGCGGTAAATGTACGCCTTGCCGTGTAGGGAATAAGAGACTGCTGGAGATCCTGGAGAAGATCACAGAGGGCAAAGCGACCATGGAAGATCTGGATAAGCTGGAGAAACTGGCGAACCTGATCAAGAAGACTTCCCTGTGCGCACTGGGCCAGACGGCTCCGAATCCGGTATTATCCACACTGAAACATTTCCGCGATGAATATGTCGCCCATATCCAGGATAAGAAATGTCCGGCAGGCAAATGTAAAGCGCTGCTCAATTATGCGATCGATCCGGAAAAATGTATCGGATGCGGTCTGTGTGCGAAAAATTGTCCGGCAGACGCGATCAGCGGGGAGAAGAAGAAACCGCACACCATAGATACCAGTAAGTGCGTGAAGTGCGGATCTTGTATCGAAAAATGTAAGAAAGATGCCATCTACAAAAAATAAAGCTGACTTGTCATAGATCATAAGGGCTGGAGACCAGATACGGTTTTCCAGCCCTTATATTTTTTGACATAAAATTGTAATAAAAACGTAATATATCATATTTATATCACAATTTAAATGTAAAATCATAGCCATAGCAGATAATAAGCTATAGAAAGGGGAGAAGGACGATATGCAAAAAAGATTTTTAGCCGTGGTATTGGCGGCTTCGCTGGCACTCATCCCAATAGAGAGTTTCAGCACAGCAGCCTATGCAGCAGAGATCACAGGAGAGGAGCTGGGGGAGCCAGCGGGTGTCTCTGGAGAGGGATCAGAGGACACGTCAGGGGATGTGTCAGGAAATGTGTCAGGCAACGTATCGGGGAATGTGTCGGGGAACATTTCTGGTAATGTGTCAGGGAACGTTTCAGGTAATGTATCGGGGAATGTCTCAGGAAATGTGTCAAGTAACGTTTCAGGTAATGTGTCGGGGAACGTATCAGGGAATGTATCAGGGAATGTCTCAGGCAATGTGTCGGGGAACGTATCGGGGAATGTCTCAGGCAATGTGTCGGGGAACGTATCGGGGAATGTCTCAGGCAATG
>CANTEW010000073.1 GCA_947652925.1 uncultured Lachnospiraceae bacterium | reverse complement strand
CAGCTCTACGGAGAATTCAAGGAGATGTTCCCTGAGAATGCGGTGGAGTATTTTGTCTCCTATTATGATTATTATCAACCGGAGGCCTATGTTCCATCCAGTGACACATACATCGCGAAGGATTCCGCGATCAACGATGAGATCGATAAGCTGCGTCTTTCCGCCACAGCTGCTCTCAGTGAGCGCAAGGATGTGATCATCATATCCAGTGTCTCCTGTATCTATGGGATCGGGAGTCCAAGCGATTATCAGAATATGATGATCTCCCTCCGGCCTGGGATGGAGGTTGACAGGGATGAGGTAGTACGGCGGCTGATCGATATCCAGTATGACCGCAACGAGATGGATTTTCACCGGGGGACGTTCCGGGTGCGGGGGGATGTGGTGGAGATCTTTCCGGCGGATTATTCGGAATCGGCGGTGAAAGTGGAATTTTTCGGGGATGAGATCGATCGGATCACGGAGGTCGATATATTGACTGGGGAGCGGAAGAAGAGTCTGAACCATATCGCGATCTTTCCGGCTTCTCATTATGTGGTGCCCATGGAACAGATCCTTAGGGCCGCTAAGGATATCGAGGAAGAACTGAAGATCCAGGTGGACTATTTTAAGAGCGAGGATAAACTGATCGAGGCGCAGAGGATCGCGGAGCGGACGAATTTTGACGTGGAGATGATGAAGGAGACAGGCTTCTGTTCCGGTATCGAGAATTATTCCAGGCATCTGTCGGGGCTGGCGCCGGGGCAGCCGCCGTATACGCTGATGGATTATTTCGGGGATGAGTTCCTGCTGATCATCGACGAGTCCCACAAGACGGTCCCCCAGGTGCGGGGGATGTATGCGGGTGACCAGTCCAGGAAGCAGACGCTGGTGGATTACGGTTTCCGCCTTCCCTCGGCAAAAGACAACCGGCCTCTTGATTTTGATGAGTTTGAGGGTAAGATCGACCAGGTGATGTTTGTGTCTGCCACACCGGGGGATTACGAGGGGGATCATGAGCTTTTGCGCGCAGAACAGATCATCCGTCCGACAGGTCTGTTGGATCCACAGGTGGAAGTCCGTCCTGTGGAAGGGCAGATCGACGATCTGATCGGGGAGGTCAATAAAGAGGTGGACAAGGGGAATAAGATCTTGATCACCACGCTGACCAAGCGGATGGCGGAGGATCTGACCGATTATATGAAAGATGTGGGTATCCGCGTGAAATATCTCCATTCAGATATCGATACGCTGGAGCGCACGGAGATCATACGTGATATGCGGCTGGATGTGTTCGATGTGCTGGTGGGGATCAATCTCCTCAGGGAGGGGCTTGATATACCGGAGATCACATTGGTGGCTATCCTGGATGCGGATAAAGAGGGTTTCCTGCGTTCAGAGACGTCGCTGATCCAGACGATCGGCCGGGCGGCGCGGAATGCAGAAGGACATGTGCTCATGTATGCGGATACGATCACAGATTCTATGCGGCTGGCTATTGATGAGACACAGCGGCGCCGGGCTCTGCAGGAGGCTTATAATAAAGAACATGGGATCACGCCCAAGACGATCCAGAAAGCAGTCCGCGATCTGATCAGTATATCCAAGTCAGTTGCGGAGACCGAAGATACTCTGCTGAAGGATCCGGAGTCTATGAGCAAGAAGGAACTGGAGAAACTGATTGGGAAAGTTGAGAAACAGATGAAGGCAGCAGCGGCGGAATTGAACTTTGAGATGGCTGCAGAGCTGCGTGATAAGATGGTAGAATTGAAAAAGAATCTTGCAGAGGTGGCTGGATGATCCGGTATCCTCTGTAGATAAACATTGCCTGCTGCATGGATCCGCAAGAGTTGAGGGGGATCCATGCAGCAGGCAGTTTTGTCTGGATGGATATTTTTGAGAAATGTTCTCAATTAGGTGGGTTGCCATGTCATTTGGAGTGTGATAGACTAAAGAAAAGTTAGCAAGAACTAACGAGATCGGCCTTTAGATGAGAGAGGGGATTTTTTATGGATAAGAGGAGAGGGACAGAGCGTTTTTGCTCGTCCATGACGATATTTATGATCGTTTTGATCTTGGCGGGCTGTGGTAGCAGCATCCGTGGGGCTGGCCATGGAGATGGCAAGGATGCGGTGTCAGGAAATGACGTGCCCGTCAGCCAGGATCTGTTTGCGATGGATACTTATATGACGGTCACAGCCTATGGCAGCAATGCCCAGACAGCGGTGGACAGAGCAGTGAGAGAGATCAGACGTCTGGACGGACAGTTGTCTACGGGAGACAGCGGCAGCGAGATCTTCCAGTTGGATCGGGATGGGAGGGGCGTATTGTCTGAGGATGGGGCCTATCTGGTGGACCGGGCGTTGGGATTGTACGAGAGTACAGGCGGGGCGTTCGACATCACGATCTATCCGGTCATGGATGCATGGGGTTTTACGGACGGAACCTTCAAAGTCCCTTCCAGGGAAACACTTGCGGGGCTTTTACCTCTGGTTGATGCCGGGCAGATATATCTCGATAAGGAAAAAAGGGAGATCACTTTTGGGATGGAAGGGATGAAGATAGATCTTGGCGGCATAGCGAAAGGCTATACGTCCGGACGGATCATGGATATCTTCCGGGACTGCGGTGTAGAGAGCGGCCTTGTGAACCTGGGAGGGAATGTACAGGTCCTGGGCGCAAAGCCTGATGGAAGTCTCTGGCGCGTTGCGATACAGGAGCCTGCGGATGCAGATGAGTCGCTGGGGATCGTCTCAGTCAGGGATCGTACAGTGATCACTTCCGGCGGCTATGAGCGGTATTTTGAAGAAGACGGCGTCACATATCATCACATCATCGATCCGGAGACAGGGTATCCGGCGGACAGCGGGCTGTCTTCCGTATCGGTCATCAGCGAGGACGGCACGCTGGCGGATGGCCTCTCTACTTCGTTCTTTATCATGGGGCTTGAGGAGGCTTCGGCATATTGGAGAGCCCACAGCAGGGAATTTGACATGGTCCTCATGACAGACAGCGGACAGGTATATGCGACAGAAGGGATCAGGGATGCTCTCAGTTCGGAACATGAGGTCACAGTCATAACGGAGGGAGACGGAAGATGAAAAATATAGGGAAAATGGTCCCGGTATTGGCGCCGGTCTTTGCCGCAGGTACGGTGGCATGGGGCGCGGCGGCGTCATTGGGCGGGTACACGGCTCCGGTCTATGGCGCCGATGGATACCAGGTCTCGGCGGATACTGCACAGGAAAGAGAGCAGCCCATGAGAGAAAAGCCGTCAAAGGAGAGAGCAGAAAAGGCGTCTGATGATAACAGAAAGACAGGAACAGAAGAGACGGGGACAGAGGCAAAAGGGCATTTTGATCTTGCAGACGGCACCTATGAGGGCACGGGGACAGGATTCCATGGCCCGATAAAAGTGTCGGTGAAGATCCAGGATAAGACGATCGTGTCCATTGATGTACTGGAACATGCAGATGATGAAGCATTTTTTACCCGGGCCAAAGAGGGGGTGATCAAGAACATCCTGTCATCCCAAAGTTTAGGAGTGGACGCTGTATCTGGAGCGACTTACAGTTCGAATGGGATCATTTCAGCAGTAAAGGACGCACTGACCGGGAACACCAGCCAGACAGAGCAGGGGGCAGGGACTCCCACCGCCGCTCCGGTCACGGTCGGTCAGGGGGATCTTGATGTGGCGGACGGTACATATGAAGGGAGCGCAGAGGGTTACCACGGCGCGGTGAGAGTCTCTGTGAGTGTAAGGGATAAGAGCATTGTGTCTGTGGATGTGCTCAGTCATTCAGATGACGAGTCTTTTTTTACCCGGGCCAAAGAGGGCGTGATAAGGAGTATCCTGTCATCCCAGAGTCTGGAGGTAGATACAGTATCCGGTGCGACTTACAGCTCCAGAGGGATCATCAACGCGGTAAAAAACGCTCTCTCTGGTCAGGGCGGAGATGTATTGGGAAATGCATCAGATACACCCTCTGCGGAGCCCACGTCTGCACCCCAGACACTGGGGTCTGTCAGGCCGGCGGAAGATGCAGACGCATATAAAGACGGCACTTATACAGGAAAGGGAACAGGCTTTGGCGGGGAACTGACGGTCCGGGTGAAGATCTCCGGCGGCAAGATAAAAAAGATCAAGGTCGTAAAAAGCAGCGACGGGGATGCCTATATGGAAAAAGCATCTGCAGTGATCCAGAGTATCCTGAAAAAACAGGGGACAGACGTGGATGTGGTCTCAGGCGCCACCTATAGCTCATCTGGGATCATTGGAGCAGTGCGGGATGCCCTCAGTAAGGCGGCGGTCAAAAAAAACAAGAAAGACCCCCAGACTACTGCTGTGCCGAAGACGCCTGTGCCATCGGCGACGCCTTCCATAACTCCGTCCGCAGCCAGCGGGAGTTTCCCGTATCCGGACGGAACTTATACGGGTGTAGGGGAAGGCTTTGGCGGGGACATCCGGGTCACTGTAGTGTTGAAGGATAAGTCCATAAAGGATATCCAGGTCATCAGTCGCGAAGGGGAGGATGATGCGTTCTTTTCCCGTGCAGAGACGATCCTGGATCAGATCATACAAAGACAGGATATAGCGGTGGATGTGGTCTCAGGCGCTACCTATAGTTCAAGAGGCATCCTGGAGGGCGTGGGCAATGCCCTGGGAGCGGCAAAAAAGGCAGGAGCCACGACAACACCAACACCTGCGGAGACGCCAAGCCCTACAGAGACGCCAGGCTCCACAGGGACGCCGAGCCCTACAGGGACACCAGCACCTACAGAGGCACCGGATCTGGGGAGTACATCTGTTTATCTGGACGGCGTGTATACGGGGTCTGCCTCATGCACACCGGATGGATATGGAGATTTTGACGCATATGATCTGACGCTCACTCTTGTGATCAAAGATGACAAGATCATAGAGATTAAAGATGTCGCCGGGGATGGGGATCCTGACAATGAGTCTTATATCAAGCGGGCAGCCAGCGGGAGCGCCCAATATGCCGGTGTTGTCAGCCAGATCCTGGAGAAGGGCAGCGTGGAGGGAATCGATACCGTATCCCGCGCCACCTGTTCATCCAGATCCATCCTGGAAGCATGCAAACAGGCGCTGCAGGTGGCGATCAGAAGATAGGGATGGGAGACGTGATGGATGGATTTGTGGTAAAGACGGTGAGTCTTCTGGCCATTTTAGGCGTTTTGTCTGGGTATGATCTTGTTCTGGAAGACAGAGAAAGAGAGGAGACACTGGCGCAGCTCAGCGCGCAGGTGGAGGCAATGGAAGGATATATCCAGGACAGCCAGAAGGCAGCAGCAGGAGGCGTCCGGGAAGACGGAGAGGATGGTCTTTATGGGGACGGGGAATGGGAGGGAAAGGCACAGGGATTCGGCGGTGAGATCGTATTGAAAGTAACAGTAAAAGAAGGAGTGATCGCGGACATATCGATCATATCGGCGGCCAAAGAGGATGAGGCGTATCTGTCTATGGCAGAGACTATGCTCCCGGCGATCATGGAGGCGCAGTCCGCAGAGGTGGATACTGTGACAGGGGCCACATTCAGCTCGACAGGAATCAAGAATGCGGCAGCGCAGGCACTGGAAAAGGCGGAGAGATAATATGGCGAGTCAAAAGAGGAAAATGCATCAGTATCTCCGCGCAGCCATCCAGATCTATTTTTTCATCTTCTTTTCCCATACGTTTACGGCGGCTTTTGGTGGGGTGAAGTATATCGCTTCTCAGGTGGGGGCCGGGGAGAAGATCGAATGGACGGCGTTTGTGGCGTTACTTGCGGGCCTGTGTGGGTTTACGATCGTATTCGGACGTTTTTTCTGTGGATTCGCCTGTGCGTTCGGCAGCCTGGGCGACGGTCTGCACGCCCTTTACCGATGGATATGCAAGAAATGCAGAAAAAAGCCTGTAAGATTTCCTGAAAAGCTGTGTGGAGGACTGTCATCGGTAAAATATCTGGTCCTGGCGGCAATCGTGGCTTTCTGTTTCTTTGGGGTCTACGCTTCCATGCGGGGGAGCAGCCCCTGGGATGTTTTTTCCATGCTCCACGCGGGGGATCTTCGGCTGAGAGGATATATCCCTGGCCTGGTATCGCTGGTCCTGATCTTGGCGGGCATGTGTGTGCAGGAACGTTTTTTCTGCCGTTTTCTCTGTCCCATGGGAGCTGTCTTCTCTCTGCTCCCGGTCCTGCCGTTTTTTTCACTGCGCAGGGACAGGGGGGCCTGCCTTGCCAAATGTTCTGGATGTACCCGCAAGTGTCCTTCAGATATCAGTCTGCCCGAGGACGGCTCCTGTGAGACGCCGGGGGATTGTTTTCAGTGTCAGAAGTGTATCCATATATGTCCCCGGGAGAATATCCACTGTGGGTGGCAGGAGATACGGGGGAACGGCGTTGTCTTTACTTTGCTGCGGGCGGGGCTGCTGCTGGGGCTTTATATATGGATGGGAGCATAGAGGGAAGGATGTATGGAGAGAAAGGATCGGATGTTGGGGGCTGCGGCTGTAGCGGCGGCGCTGCTCCTGATGTTTTTGATGGATGTATGTTCGGCTGCCCGGGGCTATGTCCCCGCAGATGGTGCCGGATGGAATGTACGGATCTGCGCAGACGGAGAGGTCTGGGGGATCTGGCCGTTGGATCAGGACAGGGAGGTGGGAGTGCGGACGGAGGATGGATGGAATAAAGTGTGTATCCGTGATGGGAGCGTATATATGGAAGAGGCAGACTGCCCGGATGGATATTGTGTACGCCAGGGGCATATCCAAAGCGGGCTGGACACCATCGTATGCCTGCCCCATAAGCTGGTGGTGGAGATCGTCGATCGCGGAGACGGGCAGCAGGAGGAAGGAGCTGATGTCATTGCAAGATAAGACAGTGCGGAAGGTCGCGTACTGTGCCATGCTGGCGGCAGTCGCCATGATCTTCAGTTATGTGGAGGTATTGATCCCCATCGACCTGGGTATCCCGGGAGCCAAGCTGGGGATCGCGAATCTGGTGACGGTGGTGGGGCTTTATTTTCTGGAGCCCGGCGAGGTGCTGCTGATTGCGGCGGCACGTATTTTCCTGTCGGGTTTCATGTTCGGGAGCGGTATGTCACTGGTATACAGCCTGGCAGGGGGAGCGGCTAGTCTTGCGGCTATGGTCCTGTGCAAAAAGATAAAAGGGCTGTCGGTGATAGGGGTGAGCATGGCCGGAGGCATCTTTCACAATGCGGGGCAGCTTGTTGCAGCTATATTGGTGGTAAAGGACCTGAGATTATCTTTTTACGGACCAGTCCTACTGCTCTTTGGGACTCTGACTGGAGTTTTGATCGGGATAGCATCCAAAAAGGTCTTGCTGGTGGTCAGAGTGGAGGGACAGAAGATAACAGAAAATAGGTGGATATAGGTTAGTCAGAACTAATAAAATGGTCGATCGCCGGGTATACCGGCTTTTAACAAAATATAAAGATCATATCAAGACAGGAGGTTGACAGAGAAGATGAGGAGAAAAGATCTGAGGGCTCGCATTTTGGCGGAGGCTCTCACATTGTCCATGGCTGCGGGGCTTTGCGCACCGGCAACAGCAGTTTTTGCCGCTGGGGGGAACGAGCAGGCGATCATAGAAGGAGCAGTATCCGAAGAGGTACCGGCCCAGACGGCTGAGACGGATGTGCCTGCTGCAGCGAGTACGTCTGAGGATGAGGCTGAAGACGGGTATACCTATTGCTATGCGGCGTTGACGTATAAGGAATATTATGAAAATGAAGGCGTTCTGGCTGGGGACAGCGTATCGCCCGGCACGGAACTGGATACGCACAAAGAACCGGATAGAGGAGCTTTTGACGCAGTCAGCCGTGCAACGGCGGTCCATGGCCTCCACAGAGGGAATTTCCAGGGGGATGTGACGATCTACGATAAAGCAGGGCAGTCGTACAGGATGTCCCATTGGGTGGACGAAGGGAAGACGATCGTGTTGACGGACGGCACGCGCATCGGATTCAGCCGGGGCGTTCTCACAAAAGCAGACGGCAGCACGGCAGAGATGGATAAGTATGAGGTGACAGGGATCAAATACGTCCCGGTAGCTGTCAGCAATGCTGACCTTGAGGATTTCAAACAGCATTATCAGGTGGTGGAAAACGGCGGCACGCTGGCGGGTGGTCTTTCAGAAGTGAAGCTATCCAGCTACAGTGTATCGGCAGATGTGAGCGCCAGCACCAATGGTTTGAAGAAAGCTGTAAAAAACGCAGATGGCACTTACTCTTTCCAGAAGCGTCAGGCGGGCACGGCATCGGGCATACAGGGACAGGCGCTCAAGAGTATCACCCAGGAAGCCCTCGATGTGCAGATACAGCAGAAGAGTTCCTACGGCGATCTCATACGTGTAGATCTGAAAGGGGATTACGGCGATATCGGGGCAAATATGCAGGCAGTCATCTGGGAGTATTATGGAAACGGAGATTCTGTGCTGCAGAGATACGGGACTAAATTTGCGGCAGACAATTGGATGCATAAGTCAAACGGCGTGCAGCTGGGCCTGACAGAGTCCCTGCGGTGCCAGTTCCCGCAGGGATCCGACGGGACCGGGAGATGGAAGGTGACAGTGTGTGCGCTCGGATATGCAGATACAACACTGGAATTTCAGATCGGGCCGGAAGATATCCATATTTCCCATGTGATCAGCGCAGGGGACAAAGAGGCTCTCCGGACGGTCATCAACGAGGCAAAGGCTTTGTCAGAAAATGCATACAGCACGAAAAGCTGGGAGACGATGCAGGCGGAATTAAAGGAGGCAGAAGATATCTTTGCATTGGCAGAGGAGGACAGCGCCACACATGAAGAAGCAGAGGAAGCAGTGACCCACCTGCGTGACGCGGTCAACGGCCTGGAGAAAGCAGCGTATGTTCTCATGAACATCCCATACGATGCTTTCTATAAAGCGGAGATCAATAACAGTGTCAGCGTGGATGCTTTTTCTTCCGCCACACTGAATAAATCCAGGACAAATACGTCCGCGATGGCGCAAGGCTCCTATCATGTGGATCCCAAAGGGACCGATATCACCGGGATCACGTATCCGGTGAAAGTAGGGGAGGGGGTCGATCTTAGCAGATATAAAAAAGTGTTGTCTACAGATTCAGTCACTGTCACAGTGACGAACAGGGGGCAGACATCTTCGGAAACCTATAAGGGGCAGGACGCACTCTTTGAGAATCCCAGCTATGCTTATCATGAACTTGACGGAGTGCCGGGATATTTCAAAGAGGTAACGGTCAGCGCAGATAATACACTGTATTTTGGAAAAGCCGTGGGTACGCGGACTGTTTCAGAAAATGTAAAGGCAGAACTTTTGACAGAGACAGGCTACGGCGATTATCAGATGAACCTGGACGGGATCGATCTGAGCAAAATGAAAGTCTTTGGTGTTGTCCTTGAGACGAAAGAGGGCAGCGGGTATGGGCTGCGCCATGTAGAGAATATCTGGAGACAGACACAGCTGGCCTGGTGTACAGGATTTACGGATAAAGTACATAATTGCCCCACATCCCAGGCCCATTATGCGGGGATGATGGGACAGAACATCACGAAAGTCATTTATTATACGGATAAGGGGATCATAGAGATCCCGTTGGCAGACACCTATGTACCGGTGAAATTCGGGGGCTATACATTGAAAGTGTCTGACGCCGCCGCATCGTCAGGGAGTACGACGATCCAGGTGTCCGGCCTGAAAGAAGATCTTGTCCCAGACTACAGCGTGGAAGGGCTTGCAGTCCAGGTTGACGGGGAAAAGCTCATGTTCAAAGCTACGAATGGAGAAAAGGCGGCAAAGGGCGCGTACACTCTCACTGTAAAAGATAAGAATGGGCGCTATGCGCCGCTGAACACGACTTTTATATTGTATACAGAAGACAGACCTGCAGTCTATGACCCGAGAAAAAGATCTCTCGTGACAGCAGAAGGCTCCACTGCGGATGATCTGGCGGATTATATCAAGAACATCACATCTGTCGCAGTAGATGGGACAGCATATGCGGCCACCGGAAGGGGAAAAGTGGAGATCATCAGTGCGAACGGTGCCTTGAGAGCAGATGCGGAGCCCTTGAAGGATAAAAAGAGCTGCAGTGTGGAAGTGACTGCCACTGGCTACTTGCCGTTGGGATTTACTTATCCGGGCGTAGATACAAAACCATTGCAGGCGTCCATCCAAGCGGCAGAAAAACTGGAACAGAACACATACACAGCCGCAAGCTGGGCAAAACTGCAGGAGGCGCTGCAGGCGGCGAAAAAGACCCTGACGGGAGCAGAGACACAGGAAGGAGCAGATAAAGCGGCAGAGCAGCTGGATGCGGCGATGAAAGCGCTTGTAAAGAAAACGGCAGCCGGATCAGAAAGACCTGGCAAAGGGACCACTGTGACATATGGAGATGTGAGATATCAGGTGACAGGCAGCAGCACAGCAAAGGCATTGCAGGCGGCAGATAAGACGATAAAGTCTGCCAAGATCCCGGCGAAGGTCACCATACGGGGCTACAGCTTCCGTGTCACTTCTGTGGACAATAAAGCATTTTCCGGCTGCAAGAGATTGAAGACCGTGGAGATCGGGAGCAACGTTACCGCTATTGGGAACGATTCATTTGCAAAATGTATCGCACTGCAGAATGTGAAAGGGGCTGCAAAGGTAAAGACGATAGGGAACAATGCATTTTCTGGCTGTAAGGGATTAAAGAAACTGGATATAAAGTCTGCTTCTCTGACGAAGATCGGGGCTTCTGCTTTTAAAGGCTGCACATCGCTTGTGAGCTTTACGGCAAAATCCACAAGATTGTCCAGTATTGGCAAGAATGCATTTTCCGGTGATAAAAAACTGGCAGCAGTTTCTCTGAAGACCAGTAGATTGAAAAAAGCAAACGTGGGTAAAAATGCGTTTAAGAAGATAAAGAACACTTGTATGTTCAGAGTACCGGCGAAGAAAGTCTCCGCTTATAAGTCGATCTTCAGGGCCAAGGGTGCAGGGAAGAAGATCAAAGTGAAAAAACTGTAAAGATGCACAGATAAAGAAAAAGGGATATCCAAGGTGATGGATGTCCCTTTTTTGGTGTGCCCGGCGGGCGCACGTTCTAAGGGGTGAAAGTACCTGATCCGCCTGCCTGTCCTGATGCTCACAACCAAAAGTGAGCTTGACGATAAGGTCACAGGGCTTGACAGCGGTGCGGATGATCACTTGACGAAACCATTTATGATGAAGGAACTGCTTGCAAGGCTCCGTGCGCTTGGCAGGCGGAACATCGATCCACCGGACGGCACGCTGTCATTCGGGGATATAGCCCTTGACACAGGGATATTATCCCTGGCCTGTACAGCGAACGGCCAGAGTGTCCGGCTGGGTGAAAAGGAATACCACATCCTTGAATATCTGATCGCCAACCAGGGGCAGATCCTTACCTGTGAGCAGCTTGCCCTGAAAATATGGGGATATGAAAATGAAGCTGAGTATAACAATGTGGAGGTGTATATGTAAATGGACATATTCCACCACGGTCACCTTTCAGGAGATATCCCAAAGGCTTTTTGATGGAGTGTACACCCCTGATAAGGTGGACATACACCCCCGTACACCCTCTTGACAAGTGTGTTTTTTTGCACCATACTTGAAACAGTGTTATGAAATGACGTTATTGAAGAAAGAAGGTGAACGGATGGCAAAACAGATAGAGGGCGTGTATGAGCGGATACTGGAATGTGCAAAAAAAGAGTTCCTTGAGAAAGGCTACACGGATGCCTCCCTGCGGAAGATCGCTGCGGAAGCGGAAACAAGCACCAATTCCATTTATGTACGCTTCAAAGATAAAG
>CANTEW010000072.1 GCA_947652925.1 uncultured Lachnospiraceae bacterium | reverse complement strand
CCCTGTGCCACTGGACACATCATTTCTATCTCATGTGAATAAATCATTTTACTACTCCTTTCGACGATAGATCGATCGTGACTGTGCTAATGTAGTGACTAGCTGACTTCTATAACAATTGTACCGCCTATTTTACCATCTGCCGCGTTGATCTACACTTCGTTCCGGTCCATGCTGAACATGTGCCACTGGCACATAGCACCGTTGATAGCCGCAACCACCGCTACGCCTCATTCCTCCGCCTTGCAGAGTGGCAAAATATCCGGCACACTTTATCATAAAAGTCAACCTGTCACTACACTGATACCTCCACAGTCACGATCGACATTACAGTTTTTCCAGTCTATTTTCTCATACATTTCCAGAATAGTCCAGCTAAAATTCTTTCCTCTCGAATATTTTTACAGACAGCAGATAAGAACCTCCCATGAACAGCAGACTGACCACAAAAAAGAAAAATGTCCCGTAAGAGATCAGCTGATCTCCTGTAAACGCTCTTGCGATCCTGTCCAGGATCTTCGTGACGGCTTCCACTTCGATCAGTCTCACGCTCAAAAAACCAATGACGATCGGCACAGCGATCATCCCCATCATGACGATACGAGCTTTCTCCACACCGTATTTATAGGAGACCGGGATCAGGATACTCGAAAAGAAAAGATAGATGCCCAGGATAAGGCCTACTTCCACCAGCCATAGCCCCATATCAGACATACCCATGCTGAACAGACGGTTCAGGATCTCGCCGATGACGGAACAGGCCAGGATGATAGCCGCTCCCCCGATCCCCACCAGATATTTTGCCTGCACACACATCCTGCGCCCCACCGGGCAGGCCAGCATATAGGTATATCCTCCGGCCTCGTCAACAGGGAACGTAGCAAACCCGATATTCAATGCCATGACCAGGGACATCCACATGATATAACTGGTATTGCCCATACTCACGCCGAATATCATAAAAAACCCGAGTAATATCACATATTGGCGCATATATACCTTTAGACCATAGAGTTCTTTCAATATCAGTCCTTTCATCTTTCTTCTCCTTTCACATGATACAAGACGATCTCTTCGATGTTTGTACGATCCACAATGTAGTCCGGATACTCTCTCTGGAATCTCTCACGGTCCTGGATCAGCACTTCATAGCCAAACTGACTCTTGCGGCAGCCCTGTACATATGTACCAGGGATCTTCTCATATCCGTCCGGCGTACAGTGGACCACTCCAAAATGCTCCAAAAGTCTATCTTTATCCATATAGAACCGCAGCTTCCCTTTGTGGAGAAAAGCGATGTAGTCGGCGACTTTCTCCAGGTCGCTGGTGATATGGGAGGAGAGCAGCACCGTATGTCTCTCGTCCTGGATAAAATCCAGGAGGATATCCAGGATATCGTCCCGCACCACCGGATCCAGACCGCTGGTCGCCTCGTCGAAGATCAGGAGTTCCGCCTGGTGGGACAGCGATATGGCAAAATCTAGTTTCATCTTCATCCCTTTAGAATAATCTTTGATCAGCTTATCCCCGTCGATCTGAAGATCTTTCAGATATTCTTCAAACTGATCCTCCTGCCAGTTTTTGTAAAGGCTGCGCATACACCGGCCTAACTGCCGCGCGCTCATCCGGGCGGCAAATTCCACGCCGGAGAGGATGACGCCCACCCGGTCTTTCCACTGATCCGTCAGCTCCTCCACCCTGCTCCCGTCTATGGCGATCTCTCCCTCCTGTATGGACACCATCTGCAGGATCGCTTTTATCAGCGTGGTCTTACCGGCCCCGTTCTCGCCCACCAATCCCACGATACACCCTTTGGGGATATCCATAGTGATATGGTCCAGGGTGAACCCTTCATATCGTTTTGTCACGTTTTTTAAACTGATCGCAGCATCCATCGACTCTATACCTCCTCAAATAGCATTTCCAAGATCTCCAGTACTTCCTCCTGGGATATCCCCGCTTGTCTGGCCTGTCTGACAGCCATTTCCAGATGATCCTCCACCTGTTTCAGATGTTCTTCCCTCAAAAGCTCCTGGTCTGTATCCGCCACAAAACTCCCTTTGCCTACAACAGTATAGATAAAACCGTCTTTCTCCAGATCCTCATATGCCCGCTTCGTGGTGATCACACTGATACGCAGCTCTTTGGCCAGCAGCCGCATGGAAGGCAGCATATCGTGGGGCTTCAGTCCACCCGTCAGGATCAACTGTTTCAACTGGGAAGTTATCTGTTCGTAAATGGGCCTGCCGCTGGAATTGCTGATGATGATATTCATGGCAGATCCTCCTTGATCAAAAACATTTATTGTATTTAGTCCGTTCTTTGTATATATTCATTATATACACATATACCCACTATGTCAATCCCTGATCATAAATTTTTTCATTAAAAGACCGCCAAGGGGAAACTCCCCCTGACGGCGTCTCTTCAAACACACTCTATCACTCCATCCAGATAGAGATCATATCTCATCCAAAAACTGTGACCGCTCCATCTCCTTCCCATACTGGCGGCGTACATGACACAAGACCAGTTCCTTGCGCGCCCGCGTCATACCCACATAGAACAGACGGCGTTCCTCTTCGATCTCAGCCTCCAGTTTCGCTTTCTTATAAGGGATCGTCCCCTCGTTCACATCCAAGATCCAGACTTTATCATATTCCAGCCCTTTTGCACTGTGCAGCGTGGATAAGGTCACGCCCTGGGGCTTTTTCTCCATCCTGGCCGCCTGCTCCTTCAGCTGTTCCGTATAGTCATCCATATGGGCCTGCCATCTTGTAAAGTCTTCAAATCCCCGGGCGCTCTCCTGGATCTGGTCAGCCAGCTCACTCAAATCCTGAGGATCCATCCCCCGGATCTTGGCATACTCCTTCAGATACCCCTCATATCCCACCGCATGGCGGATATAATTGACTGCGGCATAAGGAGGCATAGACTCCAATCGTTTCAGATGTCCCTCCATCTCATCGATCCGGTCCCACATCCACTCCCTGTCATCGTAAAACACGCGCAGAGTCTCCATATGGACCTCTTTTTCACAGACAGCTTCTCTGGAGATATAACGATTGGGACGGTTCATGACCCTCAGAAAATCCTGTCGGCTCATCTTCGGCCCCAAAGCCAGCCGTATGTACGCGATCAGATCCCGGGCGATCCAGTGTTCATATATATTAGGGAGCCTGTCCCGCATATAAAAAGGGATCTGGTACTCTACCAGCATCCCCGCCAGCTGTCCGCCCTCCTTCCGGGTCCGGAACAGGACAGCTGTCTGCCTGGTGTCCCCGCCAGCCTCCTGCCACTTCTGTATACCCTTTAACACGTAGAGGGCCTGCTGACGCGGGTCTTCGAACTCCAGGATCCGCACCGGATCGCCTGCCGGGTTGGGCGTGGTGATCTTCTTGGAAAAACGCCGCCGGTTATGGCCGATCATATTCTGGGATGCTTTCAAGATCTGACCACTGCAGCGGTAGTTCACATCCAGGAGGACTTGTTCCGCTCTTGGATAATTTTTTGTAAAATCCAGCATCAACTCCGGCCTGGCGCCGCGGAAACGGTAGATGGACTGATCGTCATCCCCTACGATGAACAGATTATCCCCGTATCCCGCCAGCATCCGTATGGTCTGATACTGTATGACGTTGATATCCTGGAACTCATCCACCAGCACATAGAGAAACCGCTGCTGCCATCCCATACGGATATCTTCCCTCTGGCGCAGCAGATCATAACAGTATACCAGCATATCGTCAAAATCCAGGAGCCGCTCCTGCCTGCACCTCTCCACATACCCCCGAAAGATATCCTGGAACGCCTGATCCGGGCATCCGGCAGAATGATAGTTCTCCGGCTGGATGCCGTTGCCCTTCACAAGACTGATCTCCCGGGAGATATCCTCCTGAAGATCCTTATCATCCACCAGATCCGGCATATACTTCCCAATCAGTTGTTTTAAAAACTCCCGCCTCTGATCTTCCCGTAAGATCTGATCGCCCCGCAGTCCATAAGCATGCTTTAAGATACCAAAAAAGATGCTGTGGAAGGTGCCGAAGGTCACCTGGCGTGCATACAACACCCCCTTTTCCAGAAAACGCTCCTTCATCTCCCTGGCCGCCGCTTTCGAAAAAGTGACCACTAAGATAGAAGAAGCCGGCACATGATGTACCGTGACCAGATACTGTATCCTGTTTACGATAACGGTGGTTTTCCCCGAACCGGGACCTGCCAGGACCTGCATAGGCCCCGACAGATGGGCGACCGCCCTTTTTTGAGATAGATTGAGTGGATCAAATGTATTCATCTTGTCCAATTTCCTACAGAGCCTCCCTGAGTTTCTGGATCGCCTGCCGGATCCGGCACAGGGACTCTTCTTTTCCGATGACCTCCATGATCTCCGTGGCGCCTGCCGGAGTCATCTGCTTGCCGGATAAAGCCGTGCGGATGGGCCACATCACAAATCCAGTCTTATACCCCTGCTCTTTCACATAGCCGCTGAGACACTCGAACAGAGCATCGTTCCCATAATCCTCCTGTGCTTCCAGGAGCGGGAGGACACCCTCCAGCACCGTCAGGGATGTCTCCGGCGTGGACTTCATCTTCTTATGGGCATACATGGACACCTCATAAGGAAGGACTTCCTGGAAAAAGTCTACCATTTCCGGGATCTCCGGCAGGACCTCTATGCGTGTCTGCACCATCCCGGCGATCTTGCGGAAGTCTACTTCGCGGGAGACTGCCTTTTTGAGCCAGGGGAACGCCATCTGGTAAAACACCTCTCCATCCATCGCTTTTAAGTATTCCCCGTTCATCCATCTCAACTTCACCA
Source organism: uncultured Lachnospiraceae bacterium (assembly GCA_947652925.1). GTDB lineage: Bacteria > Bacillota > Clostridia > Lachnospirales > Lachnospiraceae > MGBC164599. The sequence goes on along the minus strand of CANTEW010000072.1, from coordinate 7,195 downwards.
TATCGAACACAGCCGGAGACTTACTCATATGGTGGTAGTCGAACACCTCCACCAGTTCTTCCAGAGAGTAGATCTCCCGGTTCTCGGAAGGACTCCAGCCCAGCAGCGCCACAAAATTCACCACCGCCTCGGTCAGAAAACCCTGTTCGATCAGATCTTCATAAGAAGAATGTCCGGACCGCTTGCTCAGCTTCTGGTGTTCTTCATTGGTGATCAGAGGGCAATGCACATATGTGGGGATATCCCAGCCAAAAGCCTCGTAGATCCTGTTGTATTTGGGCGCGGAGGACAGATATTCATTTCCCCGCACTACATGGGTGATCCCCATCAGATGGTCGTCCACCACATTGGCGAAATTATATGTGGGATATCCGTCCGTCTTGATCAAGATCAGGTCTTCCAGCTCCTCATTCGCCACCGTGATCTCCCCGTAGATATCATCGTGGAAGGTGGTCGTCCCTTCCGTAGGCATATTGAACCGGATGACGTGAGGCTCCCCCGCCGCGAGTTTTGCCTGGACTTCCTCTTTGCCAAGCCCCAGACAATGCTTATCATAGATCCGTATCTCTTTATCCGATACATTGCTCTTCAGCCCCTCAAGCCGCTCAGGGGTACAAAAACAGTAATAAGCGTCTCCCTGCCGGATCAGCTGTTCTGCATATTTTCGATATAGGCCTGTCTCATTGCGCTGGCTCTGCACATAAGGCCCGTATCCTCCGTCCTTGTCCGGCCCCTCATCATGTATGAGTCCGGTTTCTGCTAAAGTACGGTAGATGATCTCCAGTGCGCCTTCCATAAAGCGCTCCTGATCCGTGTCCTCAATCCGGAGGATAAAATCCCCTCCCTGATGTTTCGCGATCAGATATGCATACAAAGCCGTCCTCAGATTCCCCACATGCATCCTGCCCGTAGGACTGGGTGCAAATCTTGTCCTTATTCGGTCCATTCTTTCTTGTCGTCCTTTCTATCACCATACACGATCTTCGGGAGGATATCCGAGACTTTCCCGTGGATCACGATGTCAGCCCGGGTATCTGTAAAATGTTCCACAGGATTGATCAAGATCACTTTATCACCCTCAAAATATTTCAGATGGGTGGTGACCAGCTTCTGGTTCATGGAACAGTCCAGCAAGAGCAGGACATCTGCTTTCTCGATCTCTTCCGCCGCCTGGGTGACCCTGGCGTTGTCCACCTGCTCTCCCACCAGGCACACCTGGGGACGGATCGGCCTGTGGCATATCTCACAGACGGGCACCCCCTTGGACTTTTTCACATACTCCAGAGGATATTCTTTATGACAATGGGAACACACATTTGTAAATACGCTCCCGTGGAGTTCCACCACATTCTGGCAGCCCCCTCTCCTTGCCAGGCTGAAGATCTCACGGGTGACCACGCATTTTAAGATCCCTTTTTTCTCCAGTTCCGCAAGAGCCCGGGGGCCTATGCCGGGCGTCCCTGTATGTTCCAGGATCTCCTGTTTATAATATTTGAAAAACTGTTCTGGACGGGTGTTGTAAAAACTGGCATGGAACATCTCTTCCGAAGAATACCCGTACTTCTCTTCGATATCATACACCACATTCGAGTCCCTGTAATCCATGCACCCGCAATCCATGCTGGTGTTATGTCCCTGCAGGCACACAAGATAAGAACTATTCATGATAGCCTGACGCGCCACTTCGATCTTATTTGCCATCATAAGCTCTGCCCTCCTTTTTGTTCCTTAATGCAACAGGGGGATACCGGCTCCCCAGTATCCCCGTTTATCTACATTATACTTGAAATGGACAGACTTTGCAACTTTATTCAGCCACAATACCCTTATTTTTCAGATGATCGATCACAGAACCCACTGTCGTAAGATCCGTCAGCTCCTCTGCCGGGATCTCCACACTGTATTCGTCCTCAAGAGCCATGACAAGTTCGAACAGATCCAGGGAATCAGCACCCAGGTCTTCTTTAAAAGAGGTATCCGGCGTGATGCTGTCTGCCTCACAATTCAATTGTTCTGCTATGATCTCTTTCATCTTTTCTAACATAGTTTTTATTCTCCTCGTTCCTCACCATATACTTTGATAACCAAAGTATATCTGCTGCCCCTGGATTTGTCAAGATTTTATTTTGCAGGGACGGCCCGCCAATGTGGCGGCCGATATATCTTAAGGACATATCTCCCTGCTTGGGATGAACGATAGATTTTTTGGGATGAAGCATGCCGGGATTGTTTTGCCATCGCTCCTTTTTTTTGTTAGAATAGATGTATAGGTGATCGCGGAACAGATCCGGGATCTCGATCCCAACAAGGCAAAAAACCGGTCATGCCAGAACTTCAGGAAATGTTATAAAGAAATGTATATTAGGAAATAAGATCATAGAGTGTGTCTAAAGACCGCTCAATATCAACTGTATGCCACAAAGTAGGGTTTACAGGTGATGCAAAGGGGTCTTAAGATACACTCCAGGAGATAAAAACAAAAGCAGATAGGGATATCTGCAGCGATCCGCATACACCTATGATCTCTTGAGAACAGAAAGGAGAATGGCATATAGTGGATATAAGATCAGGAAAACGTCTAATGGCGCTGCTCTTGAGCACCCTGCTGCTCATCCCGGCACCCGCCGTATCGGCGGCAGAACTGCCCGATGCCGGGCAGGTAGAAGGACTATCCGGCAATGACCTGCCAGATAACAGAGAACTGCAGGATGGGGACCAGGAAGACATCGCGGACGGCATCTCCATGGACGCGCCAGCCGAGAGCCGTGGAAATGTATCCGATAACGGACAAAATAGCACAGACGGTACAAACAACGACGACAGCACAACAGGGGACACAGGTAACAACGGTTCAGACGACAGTACTGTAAGCGGCGACGGCACAGAAGACGACCAGCCCGGCGACGACCAGGGATTCGTTGTGAGTGAAAATGGCCTCCTGACTGCCTACAACGGGGCAGGCGGAGAGATCACCATCCCGGCCCAGGTCGGCGATGTCACCGTAAAAGAAATAAAGAACGGCATTTTCAGGAATAATACGACACTGACAAAAGTTACGATCTCAGCAGAGATCACAGCGGTCAGTGACTATCTTTTTGAGGATTGTACGAATCTGGAAGAAGTGGTCCTGCCGGGATCATTGACAGAGATAAGGCGCACCGCTTTTAACGGATGTGAGAAATTATCAACAGTGGTGCTGCCGGAAAAGCTGGAAAAGATCGATCAGTATGCTTTTGGCAGATGTGCCAGCTTAAAAAGCATCCAGATCCCGTCCAGCGTAAAGAATATATGTTTTGATGCTTTTTACAAATGCACCTCTTTAGAAGACCTTACCTTCCAAAATGGGGAGACAACAGAGAAACTGTACATAGATGGCTATGCTTTTGAAGAATGTACCAGCCTGACAGAGGTCGAGCTGCCAGCCAGGGTGGACATCAAGGGAAGCGCGTTTTTTCGCTGCACCAGTCTGACAGGATTTAAGACCGCGGAAGGGTCAGATCTCACTGTCTTTGACGGATGTGTCTATGCAGGGTCAGAACTTGTGATCTGCCCAGGTGGGAAGACAGAGGTAAGATTCTTAGAAGGGATCAAGACCATCAGGGGTTCTGCTTTTGCTGGCTGTACGGTGTTGACCAGCGTCCAGATCCCTGATACAGTGGAAAGTATCGGGGATAATGCATTTGATGGCTGCGCAGCGCTCACAAAAGCCATCCTCCCCAAGGATCTAGAGCGTATCCCGGCATGTCTATTCCGTGGAGCCGCCGGCCTTACAGAGATCAAGATCCCAGAAACTGTAACAGAGATAGGGAGCAAGTCATTTGAGGGCTGCAAGGCGTTAAAGACTGTCACGGTCCCCGGCAAGATAGAAAGCCTAACATTCGAGGCATTTTTGGATTGTACAGGCTTGGAGAGTGTATACATTGAAGAAGGGGTACAATACATCTTCATATCAGCCTTTCAAGGATGTAAAAGCCTTACGACGCTGGTGATCCCAGAGTCCGTTGTTGATATCTTTGCTGGTAATATGGGTGTTATCGTGTTTGAAAACAAGGACATCCTGACCATCTATGGTAAGGCAGGTTCTTTTGCACAGACTTATGCGGAGCGGGAAGATATCAAATTTTCCACCGAACAGCCGCCAAGCACCGACATAACAGAAGAGGATGTCTATGATATCTCAAACGCAGCGTTTACCGTGACGCTGGAGCAGGAAGTATATGATCATGACGGCAAAGCTAAAAGACCAGTCGTCACTGTAAAAAAGGGCGGCATAGAACTGCTGCGCGGTACTGATTTTACGGTCACATATGAAAATAATACCCAGCCTGGCACTGCCAAAGCCATTGTTAAAGGGAGCGGGGAATATACCGGGGAAGTGATCAAAGAATTTACCATCAACGGGATCGACATTTCCAGCTCCGACTTTACCGTGACCCTGAGCCAAAACGAATTTACTTACGACGGGACAGAAAAAAAGCCAGCGGTGACCGTGGCAAAAGGCACAGAAACACTTGCCGGCACGGATTATACCGTGACATATGAAAATAACATCGAGCCCGGAACCGCCAAGGCCATCATCACCGGGACTGGGATCTATACCGGGACTGTGACAAAGGAATTCACCATTCTGCCAGCCCCGAAGGATATCTCCGACCCACTCTATACCGTGACCTTGAGCGAGAACAGCTATATCTATGACGGGAATGAAAAGCGACCGACGGCGACCGTAACAAAAGGGCCGGAAGAACTTTTACGCGGCACCGACTTTACGGTAGACTACGAAAATAATATCCAGCCCGGCACCGCCAAAGCCATCGTCAAAGGGAGCGGGGAATACACCGGGGAAGTGATCAAAGAATTTACCATCAACGGGATTGACATTTCCGGCTCTGACTTTACCGTGACCCTGAGTGAAGACGGATATACTTATGACGGGAACGAAAAACAGCCAGCGGTGACTGTGACAAAAGGCACAGAAACACTTGCTGATACGGATTATACCGTGACATATGAGGATAACATCGAACCCGGCACCGCCAAGGCCATCGTCACCGGGACTGGGATCTATACCGGGACTGTGACGAAGGAATTTACCATCGCGCCAGCCCCGAAGGATATCTCCGACCCGTACTTTGCCGTGACTTTGAGCGAGGACAGTTATACCTATGACGGGAAAGAAAAACAGCCGACGGTGACCATAAAAGCTGGGGAGACAGAACTCTCACCCGACACCGACTTCACGGTCACATACGAAGATAATATCAGACCCGGGACCGCCAAGGCCATCGTCAAAGGGAGCGGAAAATACACCGGGGAAGTGACAAAGACATTTACCATCAAGGGAAAAGACATTTCCGGCCCAGGCTTTACCGTGACCCTGAGCAAAACAGTCTATACCTATGACGGAAAAGAAAAACGACCGACAGTGACCATAAAGGAAGGGACCAAGAAACTGTCCGGCACCAGCTTCACCGTGAAATATGAAGATAATACCAAGCCCGGCACGGCAAAAGCCATTGTCACCGGGGCGGGCGTCTACACCGGCACAGTCGCCAAAAGATTTACCATCCAGAAAAGGACCCTCGGCCTTACCTGCAGGAAAGAATTTACAAAGAAATACGAAGACAGAGCCTTTTCTTTAAGAGCAAACGCAAAAAAGGGCGCAAAGATCACCTACAAGTCCTCCGATAAGAGAGTGGCAGACGTAGACAAGAAGGGCAAAGTCACCATCACAGGCACGGGGATCGCCACGATCACCATAAAAGCCACCGCCTCCGGGTATGACGCCCAGACCCTGAAGGTAACAGTAAAGATCAGCCCCTCCAGGAGTTCCGCACTTAACTTAAAGACCCTGAGGGGCAGGAAGCTGAAAGTGAGCTGGAAAAAAGACAAACGCGCCACAGGCTACCAGATCCAGTACTGTACCAGCAAAGCTTTCAAAAAAGGCGTGGAGACCATTAACATCAATAAGAACAAGACCACCATCAATACCATCCAGAGATTGACAAAAGGAAAACGGTATCACGTGCGTGTACGCGCCTATAAGAGCGCAAAGCTGAACAAGAAGACCCAGAAGCTTTACGGGGCATGGAGTACCGTGGAGCGCAGCGGGAAGATCTTAAGATGATCAGAGAGACTGCCTGTACCATAACGGGGACAGGCAGTCTCTGACAGGTGATCGGGAAACTCTTACCAAACTCTGGTTATTTGGAAGGGACGTTTCGCGATCACCTAGATCTCTAGACATAGAAAGGAGGACAGCGCCTTCCATGAATATCGCGATCATAGATGACGACCAGCTCGTATCCGATCTGCTCCTGGGGTTCATCGAACAATACAGTCAGATGTACTCTTTTGACATCACTGTCTCCTGCTTTTCAAGCGGCGATGGTTTTCTATCTTCATTGGCTCCATCCACATATACCATGGTCTTTATGGATATTTTTATGAAAGGATCCAACGGTATCGAAACAACACGTCATCTATGGGAACAAGACCCCCAATGCCTTGTGGTGTTCCTGACCGTCAGCCAGGAACATATCTGGGAAGCCGCGAGACTCCATTGTTTTGACTATATAGACAAAAAGGCACTGACCTGTGAAAGGATCTTCCATATACTCTCCGACGTGCGCCGAAAACTCCCCCAGCTAAATCCCCACCTGGACTTTTTCAGCGGGAACAAACAGATCCATCTCCCGGTAAATAAGATCTCGTACATCCAGTCTGCCAACAATTATACGCTCTTTAGCATGGACGACGGACAGGAGTCCCGGTACCGCGTCCAATTCGGCACGGTGGCTGAACGTGCTGGCCATGTGGAGCAGTTCCTCTTATGCAACCGGGGGATCTTGCTGAATATGGACTATATCATCCAGGAAGAGGAAGATGTGTATGTGATGAAAAACGGCCAGCGTTTTCCCATACGCAGATCCGACCAGTCGTCTATCAAAGAGATCTATCATCAATACCAATTTAAAAAATTAGACTTTATGTGAGAGGAAAACATCTTATGGGACTATCCAATGCATATAAAGAGCTTTTTCCTTGTATCGTACTCCTGCCAATGATCCCTCTGTGCTTTTACCCCGTACAGGACTTTATCAGATCCAGCCTCCCTGTCCTTCTGGCCAAGATCGTCGCCAGCCTGGCAGGATTTGTGACGTTCTTCGCACTGCTCTCCTATTTTCTGCACTTT
>CANTEW010000071.1 GCA_947652925.1 uncultured Lachnospiraceae bacterium | reverse complement strand
AAGGACAACTGCATTTCGAGTGCAGCTCGTTATGACCACTTCGATAACTCTCCTTTTCACAGATTCCATCTTACATGAAAAGCGTTGAAAAATCAAGACTTTTTTAATGGAACAGTAAAGTTATAACAGCAGTCCTATACGATAGACAGCAAATGTGACCACCCAGGCGACGGCCAACTGGAACAGAGCGGAAAAAGCCATCCAGCGGGTACTTTCTGCCTCTTTGCGGATGGTCGCCAGAGCTGCTGCGCAGGGGATGTAGAGCAGGCAGAAGACCATCAGGCAGAAAGCATTGAGCTGTCCAAAACCTGCCGCGGCGAGGATACCGGCCATTGTATCCATGTTTGTGCTGGGATTGGCGGCAGGCACGCCGAACAGGACGGTGCAGCTGGAGACTACCACCTCTTTTGCGGAGATCCCTGCGATCAGAGCGACTGCGATCTGCCAGAAACCCAGGCCGATCGGTGCGAAGAAGGGGACGAGCCCGTGTCCCAGCAGCGCCCCGAAGCTGTCAGACATTTCAGTCGTATAGCCTTGAGGACCGAAATTCAGGATCACCCACATGAGGATAGAGGCGACGAAGATCGTTGTCCCGGCTTTGGTCAGATAATCCTTGACTTTCTTCCATACATAGATAGCTACAGACCTGGAGCTGGGGGCTTTATATTCCGGCAGTTCGATCAGGAGATAGTTTTCAGCTTTTTTCCGGTCGATCATATGGAGGACCGCAGCTACTAGGATCGCCACGATCAGTCCGATCACATACATGGAGTAGGCCACCAGCATGGCGTATTTTCCAAAGAACATGCCTGCAAATAATATGTAGATGGGCAGGCGTGCGCTGCAGCTCATAAAGGGAGTGATCAGCATGACCTTAAAGCGGTCGCGCCTGTCTTCCAGCGCCCGGGATGCCATGATCGCGGGGACGGTGCAGCCGAAGCCCAGGATCATGGGGATAAATGCCCTCCCGGAAAGTCCCAGTCTGCTCATGACGCCTTCCATGATATAGGCAACGCGGGCCATATAGCCGCTGTCCTCCAGGATCGCCAGCGCCAGGAATAAGATGAAGATATTGGGGAGGAACGTGAGGATACCGCCCACCCCGGCAAGGACCCCGTCCACCACCAGGGACTGGAGCATTTCATTGACGCCGAGGGCCGTCAGGGCATCGACCACCAGGGATGAAAGGCTCTCGATGCCTGCCTCAAAGTATCCCTTTAACCAGTCGCCCACTGTAAAAGTCAGGAAGAACACCACTGCCATGATGCCTAAGAAGATGGGGATGCCCCAGATGCGGTGTGTCAGCGCCCGGTCAGCTTTTTCCGTCAGAGCATCCTGCTTGTCTTTGTTGATCAGGACTTCTTTGACGATCTCCTGGATAAAATCGTATTTTTCATTGATGATGTCCGACTCGTAATTCCGGTCGATCACATCGGGGAGGTCGACCGGATACCGGTCGGTGATCTCATTGTCATTCTCCAGGAGTTTGATCGCGTGCCAGCGGTGATCTGTAAGATCTGGATACCTGCTCTCCAGCTCTGTGATGATGAGGTCGATCTTATCTTCTATGAGATCGCTGTAGACCATGGCATATTCTGTGTGATGGTCATGCTGGTGCTGCGGTGTATATTTATGATGATGGATCAGGCGCTCCGGGTCGGCGCAGCCTTTGTGATGGGCGGCGGCGTGGAGCAGCACGTCCAGTCCAGTGCGCTTTCTGGCGGAGACTGGGATCACGGGGATGCCCAGCATCTCCGGCAGCCTGTGGGTATCGATCTCCATACCGCGTTTTTCTATGATATCCATCATGTTCAGCGCCAGTACCACCGGTTTTCTCAATTCCAGGAGCTGTAGGGTCAGGTACAGGTTCCGTTCCAGGGACGAAGCGTCGGCAACGTCGATGATCACGTCGACTTCATCGCTCAATATGAATTGACGGGATACTTGTTCTTCCATCGTGTAGGAAGTCAGGCTGTATGTACCGGGCAGATCCACCAGACGGATGTTCAGATTGTGGTCTTTGATCGCACCCTCTACTTTTTCAACGGTCACCCCGGGCCAATTTGCTACTTTTAAGTTTGCACCGGTATATGCGTTGAAGAGGGTGGTCTTCCCGCAGTTTGGATTCCCGATGAAACCGATTGTCAGATCTTCACTCATAAAGGTCACTCCACCAAGATATTTTTTGTTATGTTACGACCGAGGGCAAAACGTGTCCCCCGCACTTTTACAATGAGGACGCCGTGGTTTTTACTGTTTAGGATCGAGATGGGTGTGCCGCGGGTCATCCCCAGGGCTTCCAGGCGTTTTTCCATATTGATCGGCAGCCGGATGTCTTTGATCGTATGGCCGTTGCCGATCTTTCCTTCAGAGAGGTACATAGATGCCTCCTTTGTCCGTGTCTCTTGTTTTTTCTGTTCTGCCCGCTGGCTGTTGGGTGCGCTGCCACGGGCCTGCTTTAGGCTATGATCGTATTTTACTATGTGTAAGTTCTTTTTTCAACGATATTCTGCAAAAGATCAAAAAAGCGCAAAGTCCTGATGATCGTCAGGACTCTACGCTTTCTGGCTCAGAGGATGATCGGATATCAGTCATTCTTTGATACGGTCGATATCGATCATATTGACGCCTATGACATTGAGCAGCGCTTTTAAAGAAAGATATTCTTCTTTTAACATAGAATACGTCTTTTCAGCGTTTTCTTCTCTTGCTGACAGCATATAGCGTTGGATCTTTTTGAATTGTTCGATCGTGTCTTTTGCTATCTCAGCATTACTGGGCATATGATCACCTCCATCGGATCGCCTTTATTTTCATTACCAGCGTTTATCGATCTTCTCCATTATAGCGGTAAATATAGGGAGTGTAAAGTTCCATTTATCAGGCCGATCTTTATAGAGGGCAGCAGGGGGGCAAGACATATGCCGGGATGTCCACGAAATCGTAACAAATTGTCCATTGTTTCTTTGTGGAGAAAGTGTTAGAATAAAATACGATTGCATGATCATTCGAAGAACAGGAGTAGATAGATGAGTATTTGGACAAAAGTCTTTGGCACGCACAGCGAGCATGAAGTGAAGCGTATCCGTGGCATTGTAGATAAGATAGAAGCTTTGAGACCGTCCATGCAGGCGCTTGATGATGCGGCGCTCCAGGACAAGACGAGGGAGTTCAAGAGCAGACTCTCGAAGGGGGAGACTCTGGATGATATCCTCCCGGAAGCCTATGCTGTTGTGCGGGAAGCCGCGAAGAGGGTCTTGGATATGGAACATTACCGGGTGCAGCTGATCGGCGGGATCATCCTGCACCAGGGACGTATCGCAGAGATGAAGACTGGTGAAGGGAAGACGCTGGTGTCTACGCTCCCGGCGTATCTGAATGCCCTGGAGGGGCGGGGCGTGCATATCGTGACTGTCAATGATTATCTGGCGGCCCGTGACGCCGAGTGGATGGGTGAGATCCACAAATTCCTGGGTCTGACCGTGGGTGTTGTCCTCAATTCAATGGATAACGACGAACGGCGGGAGCAGTATGCCTGCGATATCACCTATATCACCAATAATGAGCTGGGATTTGACTATCTGCGGGATAACATGGTGATCTATAAGGAGCAGCTGGTCCAGAGGGATCTCCATTACGCGATCATTGACGAGGTGGATTCCGTGCTGATCGATGAAGCCCGTACGCCCCTGATCATCTCCGGGCAGAGCGGAAAATCTACGAAACTTTATGAAGTCTGCGATATCCTTGCCCGTCAGCTGGAGCGCGGGGAGGCCAGCGGTGAGATGACGAAGATGACGGCTCTCATGGGTGAGGAGATCGAGGAGACAGGGGATTTTATCGTCAATGAGAAGGATAAGATCGTGACCCTGACGGAAGATGGGGTGAAGAAGGTGGAGAGCTTCTTCTCCATCGGGAATCTCTCCGATCCGGAGAATCTGGAGATACAGCACAATATCATCCTGGCGCTGCGCGCCCACAATCTGATGCACAGGGATCAGGACTATGTGGTAAAAGATGATGAAGTCCTGATCGTGGATGAGTTTACTGGACGTATCATGCCGGGGCGGCGTTATTCGGACGGCCTCCATCAGGCGATCGAGGCCAAGGAAAAGGTGAAAGTGAAGCGGGAGAGCAAGACCCTGGCCACGATCACATTCCAGAACTTCTTTAATAAGTATGAAAAGAAAGCGGGCATGACAGGGACAGCCCTTACGGAAGAGAAAGAGTTCCGTGATATCTACGGTATGGACGTGGTGGAGATCCCCACCAATGAACCCATCCGCAGAGTGGATCAGGACGATGCCGTGTATATGACCCAGAAGGAAAAATTCAAAGCTGTGGTGGAGTCCATCAAGGAAGCCCATGCGCGGCAGCAGCCTGTGCTGGTAGGTACGATCACGATCGAAACTTCAGAGCTGCTCAGCAATATGCTGCGCAAAGAAGGCATCCCCCACAATGTGCTCAACGCCAAGTTCCATGAACAGGAGGCAGAGATCGTGGCTCAGGCGGGTGTGGCAGGTGCGGTGACCATTGCCACGAACATGGCGGGCCGTGGTACGGATATCAAGCTGGACGATGTGGCCCGGGAAGCCGGGGGGCTGCGCATCGTGGGAACGGAACGGCATGAGTCCCGGCGTATAGATAACCAGCTGCGCGGGCGTTCCGGACGTCAGGGAGATGTGGGCGAGTCCAGATTCTATATTTCCCTGGAGGACGACCTGATGCGCCTGTTCGGATCGGAACGTCTGATGGGGATCTTCAAGTCCCTGGGTGTGCCGGAGAATGAACAGATCGAACATAAGATGCTCTCCAGCGCCATAGAGAAAGCCCAGATGAAGATCGAGGGCAATAACTATGGGATCCGTAAGAATCTGCTGGATTACGACCAGGTAAATAATGAGCAGCGGGAGATCATCTATAAGGAACGGCGTAAAGTGCTGGACGGGGACAGTATGAGGGACTCTATCTGCCGGATGGTCACCGATGTGGTGGACAATACGGTGGATATGTGTTTTTCGGATGATGTGGATTCCGAAGAATGGGATGTAAATGAATTTAACCAGATCTTGCTGCCGATCATCCCGCTGCACCCGTTGACAAAAGAACGGGTCACTGATACGAAGAAAAACAAGATCAAGCATGAGCTGAAGGAAGAGGCCATCAAGAAATATGAGATGAAAGAGGCGGAGTTTCCGGAACCGGAACAGATCCGGGAGCTGGAGCGCGTGATCTTGCTGAAAGTGATCGACAACAAATGGATGGACCATATCGACGATATGGAACAACTCCGCCAGGGCATCGGGCTGCAGGCGTACGGCCAGCGTGACCCGGTGGTAGAATATAAGATGAGCGCTTATGATATGTTCAATGCTATGACAGAGAGTATCCAGGAAGATACGGTGCGCCTGCTGTATCATGTGCGCATCGAGCAGAAAGTAGAACGTGAGCAGGTGGCGCAGGCGACCAGTACCAATAAAGAGGAAGAAGGTCCGAAAAAGCCGAAGCAAAGGGCAGCGGCCAAGGTTTACCCCAATGACCCCTGCCCCTGCGGGAGCGGTAAGAAATATAAACAGTGCTGTGGACGTAAAGCTTAAGGATTTTTCTCCCAGCCGCTGTCGATCCGCCGGATCAGTTCCGGGAAAGGCTTTAAGCCGCTCAGCGCATCGTAGGCGGTGATGCAGCTGGCGCCGGTGGCGGCTGCGAGCTGCAGGCAGCGTTTGGGCGGGTAACCGTCCATGGCGGCTTTTAGGAAAGCAGCGATGCTTGTGTCTCCGGCACCGGTGCCGGAGAGGATACGGTCCGGCACAAAACTTTTTTCAAAATATTCCAGGTCGCCCCAGGATGTGAATTCCGGGGCGATCTTTTTCATTGTATCCGGTGCGGCGGTGCGCAGGTAGATACCGGATGCGCCGCATTTGATCAGTATACATTTTGCCCCTAAGTCCAGCAGTGTCGCTGCCAGAGGTTTGATATCTCCGTCCAGATCCAACACGGTGGTCATATCCTTTTCACCGGCCCGGGAGAGCCAGTCCTGATACATATCCCGGTCGAGCATGTATCCCAACTCTTCGATACTCGGTACAAAGAAATCAACCAGAGGGAGCAGGTCCTTGATGATCTGCAGCCAATCCTGGCGGCCGGCTTCTGAATCATCTTCCACAGCGGCCATGTCCAGGGAGGTGGTCAGCCCCATCTCTTTTACGCGAGTGAAGATCTGTACAAGCTCCTGGGCTCCGTTTACATACATGGAGCGCATGAGAGAAGGATATCCAAAGTGGAAATGTCTGGCCTGCCTGATGGCGTCAAAGTCCAGGTCGTCCATACAGAAGGTGTCGTTACAGCCCGGATGGTGCAGGAAGATCCGGTCAACGCCCGGCGGGGCGATAACGATGGTGTAGGAGGAACTTTCCTGTTCGGAGCAGATCAGGTACTCGTCGGCCTGGTATTCTCTGAATTTCTGTTTGATGATCGAGCCGAGGGCGTCCTGTCCGATCTTGCCCATCAGGAGGACGGGAGTCCCCAGTTTCTTCAGGGCGAGTCCGGTATTGGCTACTGCGCCGCCTGTGCTGAAGCTGGCGTTTTCTACATTGATGACTTTTCCCGGCATCAGGAGCTGGGAGATCTTATCAGTTGTCTTCGTGCGCGGGAAACCGGGCGTGATGTCTATGCACAGATGCCCGGCTACGGCGATCGTCTGGTTTTTCATATGTTCGTGTCCTTTCCTAAAAGGTCTGTCAGTGTATCCATTAATTTTGGAACGTCAATGGGTTTTGCAGCATGGCCGTCCATGCCTGCGTCTATGGCTTTCTGCCGGTCTTCCTCAAATGCGTTGGCGGTCATGGCTACAATGGGGATGGAAGATCTGGCGGGGTCGTCGATCGCACGGATGCGTCGGGAAGCTTCGTAGCCGTCCATGATGGGCATCTGGATATCCATGAGGATCAGGTCGTACGCGTTGTCCACAGATCTCTCCATGATCTCTACGGCCTCAGTCCCATCCGCGGCGGTGTCGATGATGAAGCCGGATTCCTCCAGGATGGTCTTGGCGATCTCTCTGTTCAGTTCATTGTCTTCTACCAGGAGTATCTTTTTACCGATAAATGCTCCTTCCTGTGCATCCGCTCCTTTATCAGGTCCCGGCACAGGCGCTGTCTCTGCAGACTGGTCTGCGATGCGGAACTGGAAAGAGACGGTAAATTCGGTCCCCTTGCCTTCTTCACTTTCCACAGTGATCGTCCCATCCATCATATCCACGATATTCTTTGTGATGGCAAGACCCAGGCCAGTACCCTGGATCTGGCTTATGGTGGAGGTCTGTTCCCGTTCAAATGGTTCAAACAGATGTTTTAAGAATCTCTTGCTCATACCGATGCCTGTATCTTTGATCTTAAATCGGTATGCGGCCCAGCCTTCCGGCGCGTCGTCTGTCTGCGTGATATGGAGGAGGACGGAGCCTCCAGGTTTTGTATATTTTATCGCGTTGCTCAGGATATTTAAGAGTACCTGGTCCAGACGCAGTCTGTCGCAGACGATCGCTGTGTCGGTCACATTGGAGATCTCAACACGGAATGAGAGCTGTTTTGTCTTGACATCCGCCTGTACGATGGTCTTTAAGTCCTGGATCACTGCAGGCAGGCTGGTCGCCTGTTCTTCAATCTTGACTTTTCCGCTCTCGATGCGGCTCATGTCCAGGACATCATTGATCAGGTTCAGGAGATGTTTGCTGGAGGTCAGGATCTTCTGGAGGTAATCGGCCACCTGGTCTTTGTTGTCTATATGGGAGATGGCCAGAGAGGAAAATCCGATGACCGCATTCATGGGAGTGCGGATATCGTGGGACATATTATTGAGGAAAGTAGTCTTGGCGGTGTTGGCGTATTGGGCCTGTGCCAGCGCTTCCTCTAATATGGCTTTTTGTTCCTGTTCTTTTTGGATGAGATCGTCGATATTCCGGAATCCGGCCAGCACAAAATCATCTTTGTGGTCGCAATTTTCGTGGACTTTCACATAAGTAAATTGAAAATTGTGGATCTCTTCGTCGATCACTATGCGGTAACTTCCGGTATATTCTGTGTTCGAAAGCAAGTTTTCCCTGATCTTATCCAGCGAAAGGGCTTCAGTGAGATAGGGCTGGTCTTCAATATAAACACGTTCTTTGATATACTGGAGCATGACCGGGGTGTACAGGAACTCTTCTTTGGTCTCTTTTCTGAGTACGGAGGGCTGATAGCCTTCCAGTTTTATGATCCTTGCGGTGCTGTCCTGGGTATTGATCGCGTAGACATTGAGATAGTCACGGCTGAGTGCGTCAACGATGGCAAGCTGTTCTGATAATTCTCTGTTTGACTGCTCTGCCGCAAGGAGGATCCTTTTATTCCATCTTGCCCGCAGATAGAGGACTATGATCAGAGCAGCAGCCAGGACAGAGACTAAAGTGATAGATACCATGACCCCGGGATTGGCCCGTACGTACTGGGCAAAGGACATATCTTCGGGTGTATAGGAGGTATGCTTTGTGATCAGCTGGTTGAGATTATCTTCCGGCATCTGGTGGATGCATTTATTGAGGATGGTAAAAAGTTCGTGATCACAGTCGTTTTTGTCATAAATCTTGAACCCTAAGCGCATGTCGTCTACAATGTTAAAATGCAGGGAATCGCTGGGATCGCTGTTTACAAATGCTTGTGCTGTATATGTATATACATATGTGGCGTCTGCTCTTTTATCTAAAACTGCTTGCAATGCTCCTTTTCTGGTGGGGTAAGTCAGTATCTGGGCGTTTTTGGTGAGGCCGTTTTTAATGAGGATATCGTTCTGGGTCTGGGCGATGGCTATGGTCGAGACTTTACCTTTGAGATCTTTTCTGGTCACTTTTGCCAGACCGGTGGTCAGGTAGGTGTCCGTGTTAAATCCGTGGGTGGGGATCCCTTCTGTATCTGCATTGAGGGTGCCCTTGTTGATGATCACGTCAGCGTCAATGTGGGCGGCGGTGGTAGAAAGATCGGTATCCCTGTCCAGCAGCAGAGTCTCATAGGGCAGTCCGGCAAGATCCATGATCTCTGCGAAATATTCCGGCAAGATCCCTTTGGCCTCTCCGTCCTGGATATACGAATAAGGGTCCTGGTCATCGATCGTTGTCACTGTGATCTTCTTTTTTCCAGAGACAACATCCTGGATATAGGCTTTCTCCCGATCGGTGAATGTGGATGCGGATGGGTGGCCATTTCCATAGTACTTGTAATATAACTCATTGGCCCAGTCGCCCTCATTGATGTCCATCTGGTCGATGGCGTAGTCGATCTCATCTAAGAGTCCGGTATCGTTTTTCCTCACGATGGCATAGAAGGTGTCTGATCCGATCGTGTCGAGAGTCTTTTCGTTTCTTCTGTTCCTTAAGTTGCTGGAGAGGATCGCATCGATACTGCCATCCTGCAGATCTGTTGCAAGTTGTTTGTAGTCATGGTACGCTCTGGTGCGGTAGGAGAAGCCCTTCTCCTTTGAAAATTCTTCCAGCCTCTCGTTCTGGCTGCTCCCCGCAAGGATGCCTACGAGTATCCCGTCATAGGTGGCATAGTTGCCCGCGCGTAGTTTTGAGTTGCCTGCTTGTACCGAGAGGATCGTATCGTTCTTTCCGATCGGGAGGGAGAAGGCAAAGTCTTTCTCGCGTTCAGGGATCTTCCGGGCGGATGTCACCACATCGATCTTGCCGTTTTTCAACATGGTGAGCATGTCATCCCAGGAATGTTCATAGCCGATATACTCAAAATTCAAGTGTGAGTATCCGGAAACGAGATTAAGGAATTCAATGCCGTATCCAGTCAGATCGCCCTCTCCATCTTTCATGTGATACCCGTCAAAGTAGAAGATGCCGGCCTTGACTGTTCTATTGTCGGCGTACCCGGCCGCGTGGGCGGTCGTGGTCGTGGAGAGTACCAGGAAAAGGCAGGCGCACAGAGCTGCTGAGATCAGTGATCTTTGTTTTTCTTTCATTATCATCTATCCCCGTTTTTATCCATAGTCATATTAAATATGTAACTATCACTCCATCCGGCCAGAGATCATAGTCTGACTCCGCCTGCTCCGCACCATTGCGTCGTTAAAATTCCTGACCGATGCCACCGCATCGCTGTCAAAATTTTCTATGTACTTTTCTACGAGAAAAGTACCAAAAGCGCCGGGGGGATCGCGGATCGCCCCCGGATCCCTTAAAACGCTGTTTTTTGGAATGTACTCAATTTATTATCTGTAAATTTTCTGAAATTTAAGGATATTGAGGTTTTCAAACACGCTCAGCACTGGCACAGACCAGGCAGAGCCAAACTATGCTCTCTGGCTGGATGGAGTACTATTTTCAGTAAGATCTTATTGTTGATAGTTTATCATACAAATATTTTTTTTTCAATCGGGTAGTGTAAAGTGGCCTGTGAAAAACCGGAGGTGGAAAAGGTCCCGATCGTGCATAACATACGGCCAAACGGCCCGCAGGCCCTTTTTCCAGAGCTTGTGGGCCGTTTGTAAAGTCATGAGACAGCATGGGAAAAGATCTCTTTAATCAATTTTGAGATCCGTTCCAGAAAACTTTCTTTGGATATGCTGTTCCTGTTCATATACCAGTACAGGACGCTTTGGTGGATAGAACCTATCAAAAAATGTGTCAGCAGTTCTGTATCAGAGGGAAGGCGGCATCCACATTCCAGCGCCTTCTCATAAAAATCCTGTATTTCCCCGTCTATGCTGCACATCACATTTTTTATCACGATAAACATATGGTTTCCGACTCCGATATTTTCCAGCAGGTCATGATCGATGTCTATCAATTCCATCACCTGTCGCAGGGAATCCATTAAATGATCCAGAAAGTGGTCGAGAGTTTCCTCTGCGCTGTCTGTGCGCGTCCAGTCAGGGCCTTCTTTTTTGTTTTGCTGAAGGGTACTCAGGATCATAAAGGACAAAAAATCATATTTGTCTGTAAAATGTTTATAAAAAGTCTGTCTGCGGATAAGCGCCCTGTTGCACAATTCATTGACTGTGATCTCCGAAAATGTTTTTTTCTGTATGAGTTCCCAAAATGCATTGCTCAGTGCCGTATAGGTTTTTGTAACACGTAAGTCTTTTTTCGTTTCCATCGTTTTATCTTTGTCTGCCAAAACTTGTTGACACACAAGATGGGACAGGCAGACGATGATCCTCCCGTTTCGTTGTCAATATCAGGTGTCTGTCGATTAAGTCACAGATACGGAAATGTGACCTCTTGATTTTTCCTTTTTCATTCTAAAATAAACAGTGATAATTGTCAATGTCAATTAAATGCCAATGTTAAATGATCTTACAGACCATTTCAGACTGAAAGATGCTCCAGGGAAATTTTATCATGCTGACTGGCAATTTCATTTATGGAAGATAGGAGGCGTTTCATATGTTAAGATTGCATGACATTAAAAAAGATTATCGCGTTGGGGATGAAACGATCCACGCCCTGAAAGGGATCGACCTTGTGTTCCGGGATAGTGAATTTGTTTCTATCCTTGGCCCTTCCGGGTGCGGCAAGACCACTCTGCTCAATATCATTGGCGGACTAGATCAGTATACCAGCGGAGATCTGATCATTAACGGGGAGTCCACAAAGAGTTTTAAGGACAGGGATTGGGATACTTATCGGAACCATTCCATCGGTTTTGTATTCCAGGATTATGATCTGATCCCGCATCAGACTGTTTTACAGAATGTGGAGATCGCGCTGACGATCTCCGGTATTTCCAAACAGGAGCGGACCAGACGGGCGAAGGAGGCGTTGGAACAGGTCGGGCTTGGCAGCCAGATGGATAAAAGGCCGAACCAGATGTCCGGCGGGCAGATGCAAAGGGTGGCCATTGCAAGGGCGCTGGTCAACGATCCGGATATCATCCTGGCAGATGAGCCGACCGGGGCGTTGGACACAGAGACCGGCGTACAAGTCATGGAGATCTTGCATAGGGTTTCCGAAGACCGGCTAATCATCATGGTGACCCATAACCCGGAGCTGGCGGAACAATACTTGACCAGGATCATCCGCGTGTTG
>CANTEW010000070.1 GCA_947652925.1 uncultured Lachnospiraceae bacterium | reverse complement strand
AAAATGAAGAAGGAGGATAGCCGGAATCGAGCCGCCCAAAATTCAGGGCGGTTTGATATGATACCTCTAAAGTAGACAGATAAAATATAAAAATCTGTTACTTTGGAGGTATTTTTCATGCCAAGATCAAAATACTCACCTGAATTTAGAGCAATGGTATCACAGGAATATATTGACGGGGAAGGTTCTGTCCATTTCCTTGCTGATAAGTATGGCATAGGGTATACAACATTGAGGGGATGGATTAACGAATACAGAATTCATGGGATATCTGCCTTCTGTCATAAAACGAACAGAACCTATTCTAAGGAATTCAAAATCAAATGTGTGGAAGCGGTAAGGAACAAAGAAGGTACTGTTGATGATATCATCGCCAGATATGGAATATCCAGCCGTTCTATTTTAAGACGATGGATCATGGAGTATAATGCCAATAGAGAACTTAAGGATCACAATCCGAAACAGGGGGTCTATATGGCAGGAACACGGAGAAAAACAACGTTTGGAGAACGCAAAGAGATTGTCAGTTATTGTATAATTTGTAGTCGCAATCATAAAGATACAGCGACAAAATATGATGTTTCCTACAGCCAGGTTTATTCATGGGTGAAGAAGTATGATGCGGTTGGGGAAGCTGGCTTAACGGACAAAAGGGGACATCATAAAACAGATGACGAAGTGGATGGACTGGAACGCTTAAAACGCGAAGATCTGCGTTTAAAGCGTCAGTTGGAAGAAAAGGATATGGCAGTGGAACTGTTAAAAAAAGTGAAAGAATCCGAAAGGATGTGAGGCTTGGAAAAGTACGCCATGAATCTAAATATTTAACTGTCAGGCATTTCCACTCAGAAAAAAACTGGAGTATTGAATGGATGTGCACTCAGCTTGAAATATCAAGGGCAGCTTATTATAAATGGCTGCATAGGGATGTCCCCGATGCAGAACAGGAAAATGTCAAACTTGCGGAATCGATCAGAGAGTATGATGAACGTTTTTGCCATATCTTAGGATATCGGAGAATGACATCCTGGATCTACCATTTCAATCATACTGCATATAGCAAGAACAGGGTTCATCGGATCATGAAAAAACTGGGGATCCATTCGGCCATCCGTAAAAAGAAGAAGAAATACATTTATCCGAAACCAGACGAAACAGCAGAAAACATACTGAAAAGGGACTTTTACGCCTCTGCCCCAAACCAAAAATGGGCTACGGACGTGACGGGATTTAAAGTGTCGGGTGAAAAAAATAAACTGTACCTGAGCGCGATCTTAGACCTGTATGACAGGTATCCGGTAGCTTATGTTATCAGCCCAAGAAATGATAACAGGCTTGTACTTCGGACATTTGATAAAGCGGTCGCTGCTTTCCCTGACGCCAGGCCGGTATTCCATTCCGACCGGGGATCCCAGTATACCAGCAGGGTGTTTCGGAAAAAACTTGAAAAACAGGAAATGGAACAGTCCATGTCCCGTGTTGGGCGCTGCATAGACAATGGACCGACAGAGGGATTTTGGGGGATCATAAAGGCAGAAATGTATCAGATGTATGAAATAACAGACGAGTCCTCATTAATGCATGCCATCAAAGATCATCTGCGTTTTTACAGTGAAGAACGCCCGCAGGACAGATACCACTGTAAGACGCCGACAGAAGTACGGCAGGAGGCGTTGGCAAATGATACGCCTGTAGAATATCCTATTCCTGAAAATAAACGAATTATGAAGTATAAAGAGAAATGGTGTGCATAGAAAAATACCTGCACTCCTAAATGAAATGCAGGCATCATCCGCACTAAATTTTAGATATTTCTCCTGTCTACTTGACAAGGGGCATATCAGAGAGCAGGACGGCTATTTTTTATGCAGATAATTCAGAATGGCAATGATCACGTTGACGGTTGTCAGTATGATCATGAATTCTTCATATGTACTCATAAACACCACCCCTTCCACAAAACTCGGAACGGGTGGGAGCACGTCCCCCGGCTGCCTGGGTAAGCATATCATATTGTCATGGTGCTGAGGGCCATTTGTCCTTGAGTGGCACTGGCCCCCAAATGGTTGTCAGTATCTGTCCTGGCCTTGGCTGGTGTCCATCCTGTGGTACGAGCGTGGCCAGGTATTCGTCCCGTGGTACGGATACTATCGTGCCGCTTTATTGGCACGGATTAGAAATCCGCCCTATTTCCCGTTTAAATGCCGTCACTGGTAATCTTAATCTTTCTAGGGCTGATACCGTAGGAACGGGAACAGGGGCAGATACGGGGCTATCTGGGGGTGTGCCGTGTTTCGCTGTCTGTCTCTATGGCCTTCCCACATCTGTGAAGGTAACAAATCCCCCCTGGTCTTCTAAAAGGACATATGCATACGGCCACCAGATGGTTGTGGTTGCGTGTGCACCATGTTCCGTTACGCATCTTTGTTTCTGGCGGGCTGACAGGGCCGCCGGTCTGCACAGGATGAGTAGCCTTACAAGCGTGGATCCCTTTACACTTGTCTGGACTCAGGAGTATCTGCCCCTCCCATGGATGCGTCCGCAATATGCAAGGTACTTCTATGCATCTGTTTCTGTATGCGGGTCGATGGACCCCAATCTTTGTCTAGGTCCACATAAAAAATTATCGCGGTTGCCGTTACCGATTTTTTGGTGGAGGCAGCAGGTATGTAACGTTCTGTTATACACCTGCTGCCTCCTGCTGCATCTTCCCGTCACATTGACAGGCCAGGTGCGGCAGGATACCAGGCCCATATGGGCGTGGTCAACGGGGGACAGATGCCCTTGGTTGGAACCATTTGGTTCTGACCCCATTCGTCTTATAGGACGACAAGGGGGTAAGGCCCATCTGGGGCTTAGTGGAGGACAAATGTCCGTGACCTACACAGGAACGGTCTGAGCTAGGGGAAAATAGTTACTAAGCTATGCTAACGACCGGACAATTTGTCGGCTTGTTTTCGCACATCTTTGTGCGAAAGGTTTCAACCATTTGCATAGATATTGTGATATAGCGTTTTTGCAAATCAAGTGAAAATAATTCACCCCGGTTTGCATTTGCTTAATCAGGTGTAGGGGACACTTTGTCCCCTCGTTCCACTTTCTCCACTTATGGGGAGAGGGTGTAACGGAATGTGACAGCCTCCACAACCCGTAAAACTTTTAACGGGTTCAATGCTCGTGTCGCATTTACAAACTGGGTGAGCGATACTCACTTAGTTTGCAAAAGTGGGATAGGGGAAATTTTATCCCCAAGCTCAATGCTGGACGGTAGGTTTCTCCCACTTTTGGGAAAAAGGTATCGGCAGAATGCCGTCCCCTTTATCCATTACTGCACAAAGGGAAAATGGGTCACCTTGTAGGTACGTCGCGTTTCACTACTCACCCATCTTAGGCTGGTAAATCCATAGCCTAACTCCGTTCGGATTGAAATATGGGCAGATATGGAGGTTATTTGAGGGTGTGTGGGCTGTCTGGCTCTTGCGGCGGTTCGTCCGGTTCTTTGCGGTATTCTTCTAAACGGGTTAATTCTTCAATTCTTTTTTCTGCCTCTTCCTGACCCGCTAGAGACAGTTTTTTGAGATGTTTCGAGATTTTTCTTGTGACCTCTTTTTCTTTTTTTTCGTTTATCCAAGACGATGTGACTGAATTCAGTTTTTTTGATGTTTGGTAATAGCCTTTTATGAATCCATCGGTGAGATTTTCTTTTTTTTCACTATTTAGGCCGTCGAATATAGCAACATATTCTTTTTCTTCGAGCCATAATTCTTCTAATAATTCAATGATGGGAACCTCTAAAGCGTTCGCAATTCTAAATAGCTGTTCTATTTTAGGCTGTCGTTCGCCCGTTTCGTATCTTCTAATGCTCATCTTGGAAAGCCCGGTTTTTTCAGCAAGTCTTTCTTGTGTATATCCTTTTTGTTTTCTCAAACGCTTAATTTTATCACCAAATGATTCGAACATACATTTTTATCTCCCTTTTTTATTTAGTATACTATACATATATTCTAAACGGAACATTTTTTTGAAAAAATTCTTGAAATATGTTCTGAACGGTGATATTGCAATTAAAAAGTTTCGAACGGAACACTTAAGGAGGTGAATACATGAAGCTGAACAGACGAAACTTTGAAATTGCTAGAGCCAGAGCCTGCATGAGTCAAAGTGACTTTGAAGCTGCGGGGATTCCTAAAGGAACTTTGTGCAGGGCGATGGGCGGCAATGGCTTGAAGCCGGAAACACTCGGCAAGATAGCCAGGGCGTTGAAGGTTGATGTAACTGAAATCATGGAAACTGAAATCTAAAGCAAAGTGCTGGGCGGGCATGGGGATAGGTGGTGTATCAATAATTAATTCACGAGACAGGAAGGGGGCAACATGAGTAGTATCGCGACAACAGACGGGCTGAAAAAAGAACTGGATCAGATGGCTGATGAGTTTTGCCAAGAGAACCATGTAGGCAAGATAACAGAGACCGCTGCCTACAAGGAGTTCGTAGCCGAACGGGAAAAGGTGCAGCGGCACATGGAGGAGCAGAGGGCAAGGGACAGGCCCCGCCAGATGATGGGCTGCAAGGACGTTATGGAGGCTTTGGGCGTGTCCAGGTCGTACAGCTACCAGATAATAAGGCGTTTGAACCAAGAATTGGAGAAGGCCGGGTATATCACCGTGAGGGGCAAGATTTCAAGGGCGTACTTTGAGAAAAGAACATATGGAGTGGATGCCAGTTAAGGGAAGGGGGCAAAAAAAGAAATGGAGACATTGAACGCCGCGCTACAGTATGCAGCTATGGGGCTGCGGGTATTCCCCGTGAAACACGGGACTAAAGGCGGCCCCATAAAAAAGGACGGGAAGGTGGTAGGGAGCGGCCAGCTGCTGGGATCGTGGAAGGAAGAAGCCACGGCTGACGAGGTTACCATAAAAGCCTGGTGGCAGAAGTGGCCTAATGCTGACGTGTGCATCGCAACAGGGAATGGCCTGACCGTGATCGATCTGGACGTGAAGCATCCCCCCATTAGCGGCCAGGGCACGATCATAGACTGGCAGATGCAGAACGGATTTTTCCCAGTGACCCGGGAGTGCAGGACGGGGAGCGGGGGGGAGACACCTGTATTTCTGGACGAGTGGTGATATCAGGAGTAAGAACGATTTTTTGCCGGGTGTGGATATCAAGAGTAGGGGCGGCTATGTCGTTGCCCCGCCAAGTTGCAATAACAGAGGACAGTACGAATGGCTGAAGGCCATACCGATCGCCCAGGCGAACGAGAACGTCCTTTCCTTCCTGGCGGGGAAAGGACTGAGAGGAAAGCCAATGGGGGAAACGCCAGAAGGGAACCGGGACAACACGTTACTGGCACAGACCTATAAACTAGCGCGTGACTTCCCTGACCGGGAAGAAACATTGCAGATTGCCCTGGCCATGAACCAGAAATGTATACCCCCGCTGGATGAAGCGGTAGTGGAGAGCCAGTTAGATAGGGCATATGAGAAGATACAAAAAGAAAAGAAGGCGAACGCGATCAACCTGGACGAGGTGGAGCCGGAAGATGTGCCCTGGCTGTGGTATCCCTATATCCCAGAGGGGAAACTGTCAATCATAGCGGGGGAGCCTGGTGTGAGTAAGACATTCCTTGAAACAGAGATAGCTGCGATCGTATCGACGGGCAGGCCCTTCCCGGGGAGCGATCAAAGGCGGGCGTCGCGGATCGTATGTGTCCAGAATACAGAGGACGGTATCGCGGATACTATCGTAAAAAGACTGATGGCCGCGGGGGCTGATCTCAAGATGGTCAAGATGATAGATCCCGGAGACAGGCCGCTGGTCTTTGGGGATCCACGGATAGAGGATTTTATGAGGGAGTACCGCCCGGCCCTGATGATATTTGACCCGTTCCAGTCTTTTTTCGGGGCTGGTACGGATCTGAACAGGTCTAATGAGACGAGGCCTATATTTGACGGTCTGCTCAAGCTGGCACAGAAGTACAAGGTTGCCGTGGTCATGATCATGCATCTCTCCAAAATGATGAGCGCATCTGCTATGAACAGGGTGCTGGGTTCCATGGATGTGGTCGCATCGGTGAGGAGCATCATCATCGTTGCAAACCACCCCAAGACAGAAGGGCTGAAAGTCATGTGCCATAATAAGGGGAGCCTTGCCCCGGAAGGCAGGAGCATCTGTTACCATATCGAAAATGCAGCTGTGAAATGGGGAGATTTCTGCGATCCGTCAGCAGATGATCGTCTGTCCGCGGTCAAACAGAAGAAAGAGAAGACCAAGCTGCAGAGCGCGACTGAATTTTTAGAATCACGCCTAAAAGTCTGCGGGAAAGTAAAGGTGAGTGAAGTGCGTGAGATCGCGGAAGATATGGACATTTCTTACACGACGTTAAAACGGGCAAACGAGAGATTAGGGCTTATTGAGAAAAGAGAGGTTTTCGCAGGGGGCGTATTTTGAAAATCACCATAGGCAATATTTACATACTGGTCATATGGACAGTATGCGCGGGCTGAGACCAGCCCATAGTGACCATATGGACGGTATGGAAAACATTAGTGTTTACGGGCATTCCAGCCATACTGGCCAAATATTCATTAGTGCTAAGGAGGACAAAAATGGTAATGTTTAAGAGGATGCTGTCTGTGCTCAAGGAGAGGACACGGATAAAGAAGGATTATTTTGAGTATTGTGATGCTTTTATCATCTTGACGAGGCAAGGGGTAGTCTTGACCTCTGATGATACGCAGATCACTTTTGAAGAGGACAAGTATCTGACAGGCCTGAACCACAGACTGATGGAACGGAGAAAGATGGAGACAGTCAGAAGGAGGGGGACATGAGTTTTAGCATCTACCAAAATTTCCACACAGAAACACTCAGAGAGGCAAATGCTCTCCTAGAATTTGAAGCCGATGAATTAGGGGTCTCAGTGGAACGATTGATAGGGATCCAGGTAAAGGGATTTGATAGGGAGCTGATGCAGCGGATAGAGGCGTTCGATATGCTGGGCCCATGCCTCGGGAGCCTTGCGCCAAAGAAACGTTTCTTGCAAGTAGATTATAAAGAAAAGGGTTGTGATATGCATCGGAGCTTAGCGGTATACCCGCCTGATGGTATGGACGATGGGCAGATGGTATCCACCGTAAAGCAGTCATTTGAGGGACAGCGGCTTGTGGTATCTTCCATCGTGGAGGTAGACAGTAAGGGGCGTATGATAGCCGTGCATTATGTCCGTCCGGGATTCCTGAAAGAATGTAGACAAGATATGATAAAGATGTTCCAGGGACGCGACTGATCACATCCCAACAATATGCCGATGGTGCCGGATCTGGTAACATCGGCGAGCTGTCTGCATCCAACATTGAGGCCGGGAGTAGCAGCGAGGTACTACTTACAGGGTTGCCCCATGCGGGGCGGGGAAGGCCCATCCCTCCCCTCTGTGCAAGGGGATCCATCGGGTGACTTCCTTCCTCTTTTTTGATCAGGGCTTTTTGACAAAAACCCTTATATCAAGCGCGTTGCAGCAGGATATGATGACGCGGGGATGTTTCCAAAAGCGGAAATGTCCTGCTGCCTTCTGTGTTTTATCCTGGTGGCTTGTCAGCGGGTTTCGACCATCTGTGGTCGAAGGCGTAAAAAGCCTCACACCCTGGAGGGGATAGAAAAACCGCCCTACTGCCTTTTCCCCAACAAACCGAGGAAAGCTAAAGCCCAGATGGGCGTGAGTGATACCGTCCTGCTGTCTTACCAGATAAATATATCTTACTTGCTCAGGCGGCGTTTCGCCGACTCAGGTTGAGACCTGGGGCAGATCTAGGCGTGGAACAGAAGTGTACCATCCTGCTGCCCTGCTGGATATCTTATATGCCCAGGATGGCAGCAGGATGGCCATTACAGGCTATAAGCCCAGTTCCTTAAAGTCAATGTGCAGATCGTCATAGATACCAGCTTTTATCTTGTCTTGGAATGTATATGAAGCCATTTTGAACTGCCCCTCTTCCAGGTGGTAGACGTGGATACTCCCCTGCATCGGGTCGACTATCCAGTATTCCCGCACGCCTGCATCCAGATATAAGTTCAGCTTGCGCACATAATCATGTGCCGGGTTGCCGGGGGAGACTATCTCTATTATCCAGTCCGGCGCGCCTGTACACCCCCTGTCTGTGAGTTTGTCACGGTCGCATATAACGCTGATGTCCGGTTCGACGATGGTTTTATCGTCTTCAAACAGCTTGACGGCAAATGGGGCAGGATAGACCTTGCAGGAGCCGCTTTTTGTCTGGATGTGATTGAAGATAGTGCCATGCAGTCCCGATAAGATTTCCTGGTGTATCCGGCTGGGTGCAGACATACCATAAAACTGCCCGTCAATGAGTTCCGCCCGGACATTCTCCGGGAGCCTGTAATAATCCTCTTCTGTAAAGATGTTGGGTTGTGCTAATGCCATGGTGGGCCTCCTTCCTTTTAGGGTATTGGTTATTATTCCACGGATAACTTAAAAGTAACTCCATTTTGCTACGCACTTATATTTTTGTTCCATCGGGAAAAACAAACTCCGCACGCCATGTACCACCTAATACTTCCGCAATCTGTTCGAGTTCTTCCTTTGTGAGGGTGTTTCTCTTTACTTTTTGATTGAGGTTTGAGGGTGTCGTGCCAATTCTGCGGGCAAGTTCTGCTTGGCTAATACCTTTATAAGATAAAGCCATGCTTAATTTTTGAGCTATAGTCACTATATCACCTCCTAATATATATTATATATTATTTGCTTAATAATGTCAATTGTTTAATAAAAAATATTTAGCAAAAGCTTGTTGAATACACTTGGAAACGTTAAGCGTTTGCTGTATATTTAATATATCAAATGAAGGAGGTACACCACATGAGACAGATAACCAACATAAGAAAAGCCGTATGCACGATGGCGAACCAGTTAAAAAAGGCGGGCTATACCTTATCAGAAGCATTCCGTAAAGCGTGGGTACGGGTAAAGCGGACCATGACCATCCGGGCCGCAGGGACGACTTTTGAGAACAGGCAGGAGCGGTTGGAGTTCTTAAGACAGTTTAAGCCAGAAGACCTGGGCGTGACGCTTGAAAGGGAAGCAGATAACAGATATGACAGCAACGCGATCCAGATAGTCGTCCATATCGCGCCGATCCACAAAAGGACAGTGGTCGGGTATGTGCCCAGGGCATTGGCTGAGGGGCTGGCGAAAATGATCGATATGGGTATCCAGGTAAAAGCTTCCTTGATGGGGATCATCGGCGGGTACAGCTATAAGGAGACGCTCGGGGCATTGATAAATATAGCGGTATGAGAGGGATATTATGGGAGTAGGTAACTGAAAACGCCCCTGGCAGTACACCAACACTGATCCAGGGGCAGGCATAGCCGGGGCTATACTAAACCAACATGCATAGAGTATAGCACTCTTCCCGGCAGAAAGATAGAGGGAAATTGACAAAAACAGAATTTTTCCAGGAGATAATGCCAAGCGTAAAAGAGCTGGCCGCAGAATGTGTGATCATGGATGCAAGAGATCATGAGGAGTTCAAGTACGAGGTCATAGAAGAATGTGATCCACGCGCAAAAAGATTCTTGAGTGCGGTGTTATCTGTGATAGATAGGGTTAAGGAGGAAAAGGTAAAATGAAAAAAGAGATCAAGATAAAGGACAGCCTGAGTGCTTTATCAGCCGGGCTTGATAAGGTACGGGTGGCGATGGATGGATTACTGGACGGGTATTTCTATATGCGTGAGGAAGGCGTACACGAGGATAATGGTGCTCTATTGGTCGCTGCATATGGGCGCGCGAGTACGCTCGCTTACATAGCCCACGATTATCTGTGTGACGTGCAGGGACAGCTTGATGGGCTGCGTAAAAAACTGAATGAAGAAGAGCAAAGGGGCAGCGCGGTATGATAGGTCTGGTAGTTGATACAAAGACTGCAGTCCGAACGTTCATAGATATGAGGCGTGCCAGGGCAGAAGACAAGGTGGCCAGGCCGAAGATGGTCATGCGGATGCCGCTCATCGAAGCCAGGCCAGCTTTTTATGATACTCCAGAAGGGTGTATGTTCGCAAACAGGGATAAAGAACTGCATGACGCTGTCCGGGGAGTGTTCAAGGGGCTTTCCTATAAGGACAAGCGGACGTTGTGTTTCTCACCAGAGAATGGACGGTACCTTGCGAAGGTGCAGCTATGGGAGCGGGAGCTTGAGTTAGCATTGCCGTCCAGGCAGTACCATAAAGCCGTGGGCGCGATACTACATAAGTATGTCATGATGAAGCTGGATCAGGCAGCAGGAGTGAGAACACGGTTGTGCCAGTCAGCTCGACTTTGAGGTCGGATTGGCATCCCGTAACCAAAAGTACGGGTTGGCGTATGCTTGCAAACACAGTGTAGCCCTATATCTGTATGCATATAGGGTAGCAGGACGAAAAACGTATGATAGAGGGAGGATGCAGGATGTTATTGAATGATATAACGATTTACCCGTGCTTTTGGGAGACACAGCCAGGAAACGGTAAGATGGAAGAAAAGAGACGGTATTTGAAAGAGAATGGGACGTTCCAGTCTGAGATAATGCTGGATGAGGACGGGTATCTGATAGACGGCTTCACGTCCTATCTACTGGCAAGGGAGAGCGGGATCACGGACGTACCGGTCAAGCATGGAAAGCGGCAGGTCATACAAGCTCACCATAGGCCAGGCGGCAAGTTGTATACATGGAAATCGCCAGAACGGCTTACCGATAAGATATCTGCTGGGGATAGGGTACTCGTACATACGAGGGGCGGTGTCAGGTATGCCACGGTGGCAGCAGTTGAGAGATACATCCCCAAAAGTGACACTGGACGGCTGAGGACGGCTATCAGGCGGAAGGGAGGGAGCTCGTGTCGATAAAGATAGCGGTGAGTTATGAAGAACCGTGGGAACTCAAGGAAGTCCTGGAGCGGCTGGGGCCTATAGCCAAGTCATATAAGATAGCCAAAAGGCAGCAGGGAAGGTTTAAGAAGGCTTATATCGTTGGGGATATCACCTGCTGCCCGATTCCAAAACCTGAGAAAACCTGATATCCAGATGGGATATGGGGGATCCTGAGTTGCCAAGCGGTCCGTGGTCAGCTATAATGATATGCAGTGAGGGATATCATGGAAAAGTACCCCGGACAGGCTACATTTGGAATAAGGGCTGTACGGAAGCCATAACGGCGTGGGAAGGTTTTACTCAAAAATGAGTATTGCTTTCCCACGCTTTTTTGTCCACCGAAAAAGATGACTGACTGGGGATATGTCCTGCTGCATCCAGACGTTTGCAGATATGGGTATCCAGTAATATGTGGGAGTGATGATGTTATGACCAATGAACAGCTCGTGATACAGATACAGGCTGGGGCAAACGTAGCTGATAACATGCTGCGTCTCTGGCAGCAGAACCGCCGTTTCATCTTCAAGATGGCCAATAAGTACAAGGGCCAGGCGGAAGAGGACGACCTGGTGCAGGAAGGATACCTTGGCCTGTGCCGGGCTGTGGATGGCTATGACTCTGACCTGGGCGTGGACTTCCTCCCCTATGCTGGCAACTGGATCCGCCAGGGGATGGTGCGCTTTATCCACAACAGCGGCACTGTGCGGATCGCCGTGCATGAGCAGGAGAGCCTATATCGATACCGGAGGCTGTGCAACACTTTCATGATGGAACTGGGCCGAGAGACGACGGACCGGGAAACCGGCCATTACCTGGGCCTGGGGCATAAGGCCGTATGCCGGTTAAAGAGAGCCGCCCAGATGGCCAGTATCGCAAGCCTTGACGCCCCCGTCGATGAGGAGGCGGATACATCCCTATCTGACACGGTAGCGGCCCCTGGGGACGTAGAAATGGATACCCTGGATAAAGTCCAGGCGGAACAGCTAAAGGCCGTTATATGGCCCCTTGTGGACGCTCTGCCAGGGAGTCAGCCGCAAGCCCTCCGGGCGAGATACCAGGACGGGGAACCGCTGGCGGATATAGCAGCGGATCTGGGGTGCTCATACCAGAGGGCTGCCCAGATATGCCGGGAGGGGCTGAGGGCACTCAGGAGGCCGGGAAAAGCTAGGATTGACGGCAAGGCGAGGATTACGGCTACAAGGAATAACACGCCGACCGTCAGCAGTGGGGCGAAGATGATCGCCTACGGCGACCCGAATTTACAGGATGTCATTACGGGTGTGGAAAACGTGGACACCATGACGGCGTATATCAACGTGGAAACGCCGACAGGGA
>CANTEW010000069.1 GCA_947652925.1 uncultured Lachnospiraceae bacterium | reverse complement strand
CGTTACACACAAGTAGCACACAAATAGTCCTTAAAACCCTATAAAATCAAGGCTGGCAGTTTCCGTGGGAGAAGCGGCGAAGGCCGGGAAGTTCTAAGATATACTTTGTTCCATCCATATCCCGCAACCCTTGAAAATGCTGTAAGATCAAGGGTTGTGGGATATTTTTATTGCCTGGGGCCAGGAAATAGGGATTGGGTGTGGCAGGTTGTGAGAGGGGCAGAAATGACTCTGTAGGTAACGGATAGGTAACAAGGCGTAGGTAACAGGATCTGCTGATCTGGATCACATAGAGTGTTACAAAAAGAAGATCATATATCTGATCCGGCAAAGTCAATAAACAGATCATCGTAAATGTTGGCTTTGATATGGTCATGGAATGTATGGGCCTCAGCGTTAAAGTGTCCTTCCTCCAGGAAATATACAAAAACACTCTGCTTGGCAGGATCTACTATCCAGTACTCCTTTACTCCTGCATCAGCGTATAGATTTAGCTTGAGGATATAGTCATGGCTGGGATCACTGGGAGAAACGATCTCGATGATCCGATCAGGGGCTCCGGTACAGCCACGGTCTGTAAGTTTGTTCTTGTCACAGATAACACTTATGTCCGGTTCTACTATGGTTTTTTGGTCTTCCCTTAGTTTGACAGCGAATGGGGCGGGATAGACACGGCAGGAACCGCCCTTTGACTTGATATAATTGTTTATGACGGTGTGTGATTCACTGAGTATAGTCTGATGGATCATAGACGGCGCCGCCTGGTTATAGATCAGGTTTCCCTCAATAAGCTCAGCACGGACATCCTCCGGCAAATTATAATAGTCATCTTCTGAGTATAGTTTTACTTGTGTTAATGCCATATAAATCCCTCCTTGCTCTGGGTCCGATCATGATCTTCTCCCATTGTATCATAATTAGATGGACAGGTAAAAGATGAAAGTAAAAATATTGACAAAATGAAAAAGGGGTTGACTTTATGTGAGTGCATATAGCATATTAATTGTGAGGACAAAAAGTGAGGTGACAAAATGAGTCCTAGAGTGTGTCTTAAAGATCATTCACGCCACCCGCACGCCCCACTTTGTGGTATATTTGGCCCGTATTCAGTTGCCGTAGCCCGCTATGCCGCCTTCATTCGGGACAGATCTCTCACAATTTTCTCACAATTTATTGATAGAAGTCAACCTGTCACTATATTAGGAAGAAACAGGGTATATATAATATGACAGATCAAAATAATCCAAATATGATACGATATCCTAAAGAAAACGACGGACAGGAATATTGACAGAGTTAAATGGATGGCGTATAGTATTACTGAACGATACATACATGCATCCGCAAGTGTGGAGAAATACATTTACACGATTAGGAGAGAGCATCGATGAAATGAAACTCCATAAGCTACTTTGCACAGCGAGAAAGTCTTGCCATTACAAATGAGCCATTGTCTGAGGGAAACTTTGAGGGCTGGAAGTACGTGCGCACTATACAGCTGATGGTATGTGTTACAATGACAAGAGGATGCTTTCTGCTGAAGGGGCTTATATCCAAAGAATGTGATAATTCAGTATGGGACGCTGGCTTTTTGGAGATTGAGCTAGTGTATCGACAAGCTGATCTCTGTAATAAAATGTGCCGGATATTTTGTCACTCTGCAAGGCGGAGGAATGAGGCGTAGCGGTGGCTACGGCGATCGACGACAATGCGGCAGATGGTAAAATAGGCGGTACAATTGATATAGAAGTCATCTTGTTGATACACTAGCTTTCCCATACTTTGCTGTTTACGTGGAAGAAGTGGCGAAGGCTGGGAAGTTCTAAGGGATATAGCAGGTTTATAATAAGTTTATATTTGCCAGTACTTTCCAATTATGGTATACTATTGACTAGTTAGGAAAGAATATATAATATGGGTCACTACACTAGTGTAGTGGCAAGCTGACTTCTGTAATGAAGTGTGTCGGATATTTTGTCACTCTGCAAGGCGGAGGGATGAGGCGTAGCGGTGGCTACGGCGATCAAGGACAATGCGGCAGATGGCAAAATAGGCGGTACGATCGACACAGAAGTCATCTTGTTGATATACTAGGCGGTCTGCCATGGTCGGGATGTAAAACCTGTACTATTTGTAATTTGGAGAACAGACATGATAAAGAGTATGACCGGTTTTGGCCGGGCGGAGGTTTTGGATAAAAGCCATAAGTTTACCATCGAGTTAAAGACGGTAAATCATCGGTATCTGGATCTTAGTGTACGGCTGCCCAGGCAGTTGATTTTTTTTGAGACGGCTGTGCGCAGTTATCTGAAGAAACATATCTTGCGGGGCAAGGTGGATGCTTTTATCTTCTATGAAGACCACTCCCCGGAGAAGATCCTCCTCACATACAATGAGGAACTCGCGGGACAGTATCTGGGATATTTTCAGCAGATAGAGAAAAGGTTCCAGGTTGAAAATGATATCACTCTGTCTACATTGGCGCGTCTTCCAGAGGTGTTTGTCATGGAGCAGAAAGTCCAGGACGAGGATTCTCTGTGGCAGCTTTTGGAGAAAGGGCTGGAAAAAGCAGTGGACAGCGTGGTCGAGACGCGGAGGCTTGAAGGGGAGGAACTGAAGAAGGACATCCAGAGAAAATTGGATTCTCTGGGAGAGAAAGTGGCACAGATCGAGAGGCGTTCGCCCCAGGTATTGGCGGCTTATCGGGAGAAGCTGGAGACTAAGACAGCGGAGCTTTTGCAGGATACACAGATCGAAGAGAGCCGGATAGCTGCGGAGGTTGTGATCTATGCGGATAAGATCTGCAGCGACGAAGAGACTGTGCGCTTGAAAAGCCATATAAAGAATATGGCCCAGGTACTGGATGAAGAGGAGAGCGCGGGCAGAAAATTAGATTTTATCGCACAGGAGATGAATCGGGAATCGAATACCATATTATCCAAGGCCAACGATCTGGAGATCTCCAATATAGCCATCGATCTGAAAACGGAGATCGAGAAGATCCGGGAACAGATCCAGAATATTGAATGACAGGGGGAGACAGATGGCTCGATTGATCAATATCGGATTTGGCAATGTGGTCAATACAGATAAGGTGGTCGCAGTAGTCAGCCCGGATGCAGCTCCTGTAAAACGCTTAGTGCAGAATGCGAAAAATATCGGGAGCCTGGTGGACGCTACCCAGGGGAGAAAGACGAAGGCAGTGATCATTACAGAAGGTGAGAAGATCCTGCTGTCCGCACTGCAGCCGGAGACGATCGCCAAGCGTTTTTCAGTCAATTATGAGATAGAGAGCAAGGAAGAAGGATATGGATAGAGGGATCCTAGTGGTAGTATCGGGATTTTCCGGGGCGGGGAAGGGGACGCTGATGAAGCGTCTGCTGGAGAAATATGACAACTATGCGTTGTCCATCTCTGTCACTACGCGGTCTCCCAGGGAAGGGGAGCAGGATGGACGCGAGTATTTTTTCCGGACCCGTAAAGAATTTGAGGAGCTGATCAGTCAGGATCAGTTTATTGAATATGCGCAATATGTGGGTAATCATTACGGCACGCCGAAGCCTTATGTGGAGGAGCAGCTAAGATCCGGAAAAGATGTGATCTTGGAGATCGAGATACAGGGGGCTTTAAAGGTGAAGGAAAGATTTCCGGATACTTTGTTGTTGTTTGTCTCACCGCCAAGTGCGCAGGAATTGAAGAAACGTCTGGAAATACGCGGGACAGAAACTGAAAAGTCGATCAAGGACCGACTCAGCAGGGCAAAAGAAGAGGCACGGTATATCTCTGATTATGATCATCTGCTGGTCAATGACGATCTGGAGACATGTGTGGATGTGATGCACATGGTGATCCAGAGTGAACATCACCGTTTAGGACGGAACCGGGAGTATGTCCAGAAGATCAGACAGGAATTGGAAGCGTTGTGAAAGGAGGATATGACCATGATCCATCCGTCATATTCGGAACTGATGCAGGTTGTGAACAAAGATACGGAGATTGATGAACCGCCGGTGGTGAACAGCCGATATTCGATCGTTTTGGCCACCAGTAAGCGTGCCAGGCAGCTTATCGGGGGTGATACACCTCTGGTCCCATATGTGAGCGGTAAGAAACCGTTGTCTGTGGCTATCGATGAGTTATACGAGGGAAAAGTGAAGATAATGGCTGAAGATCAAAATAAAGAAGAGATAGATCTTCTGGCAGAGGAAGGACTCGGAGAGCAGGCGGAAGACCAGGGGGCAGATGAGGTGTTGGAAGAACAGAGTAGTGAAGGAGAGATCTAGTACTCCATCCAGCCAGAGATCATAGTTTGACTCCGTCTGCTCCGCACCATTGCGTTGTTAAAATTTCTAACCGATGCCACCGCATCGCCGTCAAAATTTTGCCTAGAGCGTGTTTGAAAAATGCTTTATGTCAACCGTAAGTCACAATTTGTGGGAGATCTGTCCCGAATGAAGGCGGCGTAGCGGGCTACGGCAACTGAATAAGGGACAGATATACCGCAAAGTGGGGCGTACGGATGGCGTGAATGATTTTTCAAACACACTCTAGCACTGGTGCAGACCAGGCAAAGTCAAACTACAATTTCTGACTGGATGGAGTACTAGTGTAGCGACAAGTTGACTTCTGTAATAAAGCGTGCCGGATATTTTGTCATTCTGCAAGGCGGAGGAATGAGGCGATGCGGTGGCATCGTCGATTGACGACAACGTTGTATTGGCAGAAATAGCGGGTACAGAATCCACCGATATTTATGCAATGTTGTACTAGATAATAGCAGGCTGTTGTGCGGGAAATGATCATTTTTTTGCACGTCAGCCTTTTACTGTTTGATGCAAGAGAGGATCTATGAGGAAGATTTTATTTATTTCCCTGGGCTGTGATAAGAATCTGGCAGATTCAGAAGAGATGCTGGGGCTTTTGACGGCCCAGGGCTATCAGATCACCGATGACGAGACTTGTGCGGATGTTATCATCATCAATACCTGTTGTTTTATCGGGGACGCCAAGGAAGAGAGCATACAGACCATATTAGAGATGGCGGTATACAGGAAGGAGGGTCCTTGCAAAGTGCTGGCAGTGACCGGATGCCTGGCGCAGCGGTATCAGGAAGAGATCGCCAGGGAGATCCCGGAGGTAGATGTGATCTTGGGGACAACAGCCGTGGAGGATCTTCTGAAAGGCATAGAGGCTGCTCTGGGCGGGAGTCATTATGAGAGATATGAAGACCTGGACTATCTGCCGCAGATCCGGACAAAACGGGTCTTGACCACGGGCGGTCACTATGCGTATCTGAAGATCGCAGAAGGGTGTGATAAACATTGTACCTATTGTATCATCCCCAAGCTGCGGGGCAGATACCGCAGCATCCCCATGGAGCGTCTGGTAGAGCAGGCGGTAGAGCTGGCGCAGCAGGGAGTGCGTGAACTGATCCTGGTGGCCCAGGAGACGACCATCTACGGACAGGATCTCTATGGAGAAAGATCCCTGCACCGCTTGCTGGAGAGATTATCTGAGATCTCCGGCCTCATCTGGATACGGGTGATGTATTGTTATCCTGAGGAACTGTATCCGGAATTGATCGAGACGATGCGAAAGGGATCGAAGATATGTCATTACCTGGATATCCCGATCCAGCATGCCAGCGATCCGGTCTTAAAGCGTATGGGCAGGAAGACTTCGCGGGCAGGATTAGAGCAGACGATCTTCAGTCTGCGGCAGAAGATCCCGGATATCGTCCTGCGGACAACGCTGATCACAGGTTTTCCTGGGGAAACACAGGAAGATCATGAGACCCTGATGGGATTTGTCCGGGAGATGGGATTTGACCGTCTGGGTGTCTTTACGTATTCTCCGGAAGAAGATACGCCTGCAGCAGATATGCAAGAGCAGATACCCGAAGAGGTAAAAGAAGCCCGCAGAGAGGAATTGATGGGACTGCAGCAGCAGATCTCCATGGAAAAAGGCCAGAGACGTATCGGACAGACGATGCTGTGCGTGGTCGAGGGTGCGATCCCCCAGGAAAGCGCTTATGTAGCCCGTACATATGCGGATGCGCCGGATGTGGATGGTTATCTGTTCATAAAGACCGGGGAGATG
Source organism: uncultured Lachnospiraceae bacterium (assembly GCA_947652925.1). Lineage (GTDB taxonomy): Bacteria > Bacillota > Clostridia > Lachnospirales > Lachnospiraceae > MGBC164599. The sequence goes on along the minus strand of CANTEW010000069.1, from coordinate 6,531 downwards.
CTCATGTCGGGGGATCTTGTCAAAGTTGTGGTGACCGGGGCGATGGAATATGATCTGATAGGAGAGCTGGAAGATGAATACGCCGAATAAATTGACACTTTTACGTTTTATCCTGGTGTTCCCTTTCGTTGTCTTGATGCTGGGGCATTTCGGAGGGGATGCGGGCAAATGGATCAGCCTTGCGATCTTTTGCGCGGCCAGTGCTACAGATGCCCTGGATGGGTATATCGCGAGAAAATACGATCTAGTCACTGACTTTGGCAAGTTTATGGATCCCCTGGCAGACAAGCTCCTGGTCTGTTCAGCGATGATCTGTCTGATGGCACAGGACAGGCTCCCAGCATGGGCGGTCCTGGTGATCATCGCCCGGGAGTTCATCATCAGCGGGTTCCGGCTGGTGGCTTCCGATAATGGCATCGTCATCGCTGCCAGCTATTGGGGGAAGATCAAGACCGTCTGCCAGATGGCCATGACGATCCTGCTGATCGCAGATCTGGGCGGACGCGTCGCTGTCATAGAAGATGTGCTGATCGTGCTGTCTGTGGCGCTGACGGTCATCTCACTGGCAGATTATCTGTGGAAAAATAAACATGTATTATCCATGCAAGATTGATACCAGGCGATCGCGGAACATATCTTTTCCAGACGTTCGTTGTACAATATAAACAGATCACCGCAGGGCACGCTTGCGCTACTTTTTCCTCGCAGCGGTACATAAGGTGCCAGGACACCGGCGGCTCAAAAGTACCTTTGTTTGTGGTCTGTTTATATCATACAGCTAGTGTATCAACAAGCTGACTTCTATATCAATTGTACCGCCTATTTTGCCATCTGCCGCGTTGGTCTGCACTTCGTTCCGGTCCGTGCTGGATATGTGCCACTGGCACATAGCACCGTCGATCGCCGTTGCCACTGCTGCGCCTCATTCCTCCGCCTTGCAGAGTGACAAAATATCCGGCACGCTTTATTACAGAAGTCAACTTGTCGATACACTAGGATCTTGGTACAGGGTGTTTCGCGATCGCCTAAAGATCGATATACAGGAAAGGAGTAGATATGGACGGTGAATTGATATCTGTAGGTACGGAGATCTTGTTAGGGAACATCACCAATACGAATGCCACGTTTCTTTCAGAGATGTGCGCCAGACTGGGGATTTCCCTATATTATCACACGGTGGTGGGAGATAATGAGAAGCGTTTGAAAGAGACGATCCAGCAGGCGTGCAAACGGTCGCAGGTGGTGATCATCACCGGAGGGCTCGGGCCCACGGAAGATGATATCACCAAGGAGACGGCGGCGTCTGTGCTTGGGTGTAAACTGGTGGAAGATGCCCATACGAAAAAGCGCATTGAGACTTTCTTCAAAAAATATATCAAGAACCAGGGGAATAAGAAGATCACAGATAACAACTGGAAACAGGCATTGGTACCCAAAGGTGCGATCGTGCTGGATAATCAGAATGGTACGGCGCCCGGTCTGATCATGGAGCAGGATGATAAAAAGGTGATCTTACTCCCAGGACCGCCCAATGAGATGCGCCCTATGTTCATGGAGTCTGTCTATCCATATCTGCACAAAAGTCAGCCGGAGGTGATCTACTCCCAGATGGTGAAGATCTGCGGAGTGGGGGAGAGCCAGGTGGATGACGAGATCAAAGACCTGCTCCGGAAGCAGAAAAACCCTACCATCGCGCCCTACGCAAAGACCGGGGAGGTCCATCTGCGGGTGACAGCCAAAGCAAAAGATGAAAAAGAAGCGAAGAAGATGTGTAAACCCATCGTACGGGAATTGAAAGCCAGATTCGGTAAAAATATCTATACGACGGAAGAAGAAAAGACGCTGGAAGAGGCAGTCGTAGAACTGCTGGCCGACCAGGGCCTGACCCTGGCTACAGCGGAATCCTGTACGGGCGGCATGCTGGCGGCGCGGATCGTAAATGTGCCGGGGGCTTCTAAGATCTTAAAGGAAAGTTTCGTGACTTACAGTGACCGTGCAAAGCGGAAACGGCTACTGGTGAAAAAAGGGACGTTGGCCAAGGAGGGGGCCGTCAGCGGCAAGACGGCCAAGGAGATGGCAAAAGGCGGTTGCTTCACATCCGGAGCAGATGTCTGTGTATCCATCACAGGCATCGCAGGCCCGGAAGGAGGGAGTAAAGAAAAACCGGTGGGCACGGTCTTTATGGCCTGCTGTTACCAGGGCGATGTAAATGTACGGGAATTTCATTTTTCAGGGGACAGGAATAAGATCCGGGAGTATTCTGCAGTCAGCGCATTGATCCTCCTAAGGGATACCATACTGCAAAATTATAAGAGGAAATAGTCTCATGCAAGATCTGTCAGTGGTTTATCAGTTTCATCAGTGAAACGATCTTATCCAGTCTGGCTGCCTCTTTGGGAGATTTCCCGATCTTCATCACTTCGATGATCGTGTCGATCTCATTGGGAGAGAAACGCAGACCGTTCTCTTTTCCTTTTGTAGCAGCGGACATGAGGAAGGGGAGCATGTCGGATTGGCTTTTATGCATCCCCTGGTCAGCCAAGCCCTGGAGCATTTTTAATTTTTCTTTGTCAAGACCGGCCAGTTGGGGGTTATCCATCCACTGGCTGTTTTGATCACTCATTTTATCACCTGCCTATCTTTTTGGGTCATTCAGGATCCTGGAAGAGTTCCAGCATCTGCAGCATGGCAAACATCTGTATGATCTGGTCGATGTGTCCCTGGGTGGGGCCGCTGCAAAATGGCCGGATCTCGGTCAGGATATCCAGCGGCTGCATCTCGGTATCTGAGCCGCACATGCGCATATCGTTGTTCTGTTGTGGGAATAAAGTAAGAGTGTTCTGCAGCTCCCGTACTTTTGAGTAGATGGACAGGAGCCTTTGTCCCGAGGAAGGGACATAGGGGATAGCCGCTTTCAATATCTGGATCTGGTCGTCGCTGACCATCTGGTCCAGATCAGTCATAGGAGTAGTTTCCTGCTGGTTCATAATTTTCCTTTTTGTTGATTTTATGATCTCCCTAGTTAGGATATGACAGAAAGGTGGAAATTGACATATGATAAAGATGGATAGATCATACAGATTAGGAGGTTATGGATGAAGCCATTTCGGTCTGACAGGCAAAATGTGGGGAGCCATCCCGTCTTGGACGGCAATGCTCTCTATGAGATAGATGATGCATGTATGAAGAGAAAAAAACGCGGCCAGAGAGTGCGGCCTGTACCAAAAAAGCAAAAATAAAGGCCGGGGATCTTACTCCCCGGCTTTTTTAAGACTGTTTTAGCAGCCGCATCCACCGCCGCAGCAGAGCAGCAGGATGATGATCAGAAGGCAGCTGTTATCTGCACCGCCGCATCCGCATCCACCATTGTTGCATCCGAAACCGCTGCTGAAACCGCCGTTCCCGCAGAAGCTCATCAGGATGATGATCCAAAGGATACAGCTACAGGAAGAACCGCCGCCGAAACCATTCATCAGTCCGCCGCCGCATCCGCACCCGCAGCTCTCTTCGCGTTCGCATCCGCATCCGCACCTGTCTTCACATCCACATCCACAATTTGTAGCAGCTAAATCACTCATGTTAAATCCTCCAAAAATTATTTACAATCCATCTTATGAAGATTTTCGGATTTGGTTACAGATCAGGGGGATAAAAATATACTGAATACCTGATAGATATTTATGATCCCATACCCCCATTCCCGGTTCGGGTAGGTAAGGGCGGGGTTTCTGACTGCACCGCGGATGAGGAAAGATTTCATCTCGCTGGAACTGAAATAGCGTTTTGGGGTCCGCGCGAGCCCCCACTGTGCGATCATTGCCATACATCCGGCGGTAAAGGCGGCGGCGATGGAGGAGCCGGTGGCTGTGCCATAGCCTCCTCTGGGCCGCGGGACAGTCAGTCCGACGCCGGGGGCGGTGATATCTGGTTTTATATCGTTGAGGGGGGTGAACCCTCTGCTGGAATAGTTATAGAGGGAATCACTGGGCGCCTGGTAAGCGGCGGTGGTCACCACGGGCACTACATTTCCAGGGGAGACGATCGTGGTGAATGGATCTGGATCCAGGAAGGTGATGTCTGGATCTACCATGCCGTTCGCGGGGAGCCACATGTGGAATGTACCGCTGGAATAATTACTGCTATATATGCGGATCCTCCAGATCCCTTCTGTGGGCTGACGGAATCGGAAGAAGATCACCTGTCCTCCGGATTTTATCTCCACCAATCCATAAGAGATCAGGAGGGAGGTGTTTTCCAGGATGAAAGATATATCCTGGTTTTGGTAAAAACGGGCGGGTATCCGTTCGACCACTTCTCCCAGAGGTGATACAACGCCCACAGTATAGAGTGCTGGGGGCTGCCCCCAGAATTCCATGCTGAATCCGGGGGAGTCGGCGGGGACGAGGATCTCCACTTCCTGGAAAGAATCTGAAGCGGGTACTTTTCCGCTGTAATGATGGGCTCTCCCGGCTTCATTCCCACCGGCGATCACGATGGATACGCTCTGGTATGTTTTCAAGCTGTCCAGAGTACTTGCCAGGGCGCCGTCCCCGGTATGCGATCCCTGGTTTGTGCCCAGACAGATGCAGATGACCAGGGGCATAGTCAGTCTGTTGGCTGTTTCTCTCAGATAGCGTATGGCGGTCAATATATCGTTTTCCTGGAACATGGGGGAATTCCCGTTGAGTTGATAGAATTCCAGTAAATGGGGTTTTGCGCTTTTTAATTTTACCACAGCCAGGCTGGCTTTGGGTGCGACGCCCTGAAAATCATTTTTTTCATCGATACTCCCCGCAGCCACGCCGGCCAGGGATGTACCGTGTCCGTCTGTATCTCTGCTAGGCACGATCTGATAAGGATCTGGAGAGGTGATGGCTTCCTGGATCTGGTCTTTCGTATATTCGCTTCCGTAATAGAAACCGCTGGGAGGCGTGCCCGTCTGGATGGTCTGGTCCCATATGGATTCGATCCGTGTATTGCCCAGCGCATCTTGAAAAGCCGGGTGCATATAATCGATCCCTGTATCCAGGAAACCAAGTAAGACATTCTGGCCGGTCAGTCCCAGAGCGGGATTTGACTGGACCTGGAGTACACCGGATTTGGCTACGCTGGTGGTATCTTCCAGCGTGTAGACGTTTGGGAGGACACTGTACAGGGATTGCTGCAGGGATTTGGGAAATGGTCTATCCCGATCCCAAAATACCTGTATATAATTGTTGTCGATGTGCTGCTGGTACAGATCGGGATCTTCCAATAGCTGTTCAGGGGTGAGCCGGACAGGCAGTATCAGATCCCAGTAATCATTTGATAAGATGATATCTTTTATATCTGGCATAGATCGATAAATCCCACGCAATATATTATGATTCTGTAGATTTTATGAGGAGAGGATATAAAAATAGCACGAAAATCTCATAGTAAAAAAGATACTGTAAGATCGCCGTGCTGTATCAGACTGTATCAGAACATGTAGGCTTGTACTCTATCCAGTCAAAGTCAAACTATGATCTCTGGCCAGATGGAGTACTAGAGCGTGTTTGAAAATTCATTCCCGCCATCTGCATCCCCCACTTTGCGGTATATTTACCCCAAATTCGGTCAACGTAGCCCGCTACGCTTCCCTCATTTGGAGCAAATCTCCCACAAATTGTGGAATACATCTGTCAGAAAACAATTTTCAAACACGCTCTAGTGTGGCGACAAGTTGACTTCTGTAATAAAGCGTGCCGGATATTTTGTCGCTCTGCAAGGCGGAGGAATGAAGTGTAGCGGTGGCTACAGCAATCGACGGTGCTATGTGCCAGTGGCACATGTTCAGCACGGACCGGAACGAGGTGCAGACCAACGCAGCAGATGGCAAAATAGGCGGTGCGATTGATACAGAAGTCAGCTTGTCGATACACTAGTAAGCGGCGGAGTCGTCGTAGACTTCACTGGCCGGATCATAGTAATAATACTCTTCGCCGCTGGTGTCGTATGTGGTGCTGTCGTCGTATGTGGTGGTATCATCATATATCGTGTTGTCATATGTATTGTTGTCGTATGTGCCGTCGGTGTATTGGCTGTTATCGTATATACCGCTGCTGTCGGTCCCATCGTCTACAGTATTTTCTATGCTATCAACACCCATATCTGTATCAGACTGGAGAGAACTGATCTCATTTAATTCTGTGGCTGTATAGAGTCCGTTCGTTGCGGACATGGAAGAAAGAGTGACTGTGATGTTGTTCCCGAGAGTGATGCCATCAGTCAGATTGTTGATCGCATTTGTAGTGGAACATGTGTATTCTACCCCTTCAGATGTGCGCACAGTCACATCGTTCATGCTGGCAGCCACGATAGTCCCGGTGATCTTGTTGGCGCTGTCTGTCGAGTTCCCGGACAGGCTGCTGTTGATGGTCGTATTTCCAGAAGCCACGAAAGAAGTACTTGTCCCACCAGAGTTCATAGAAGATGTTGTGTCATTTGTGGAGACACTGGGGGTGGAGGTGGGGGTTTCCGACGCTGCGACTGTAGTATCTGATGGGGTGG
>CANTEW010000068.1 GCA_947652925.1 uncultured Lachnospiraceae bacterium | reverse complement strand
TCCGAATGATATGCTCCTTTGTCAGCCAAGTGTTCTCTTTCAGTCGGTTCTTGACGTCATTCGCATAAAGCTCTGTAAAGGCTTCAAAGTCCATGTCAAGGTCAGCGGAATTTTGTAACTGGAACTTCCGCTCCCACTCCTGCGCTTCACGCTTTGTTGCAAACCCACGCTTGCACTTCTGTTTCCGCTCCCCTTTCCAGTTCACATACCGAGCCATCACATACCATGTGCCGTTGCCCTCATTCTTAAATACTGGCATTTACTCCATCTCCTTTCCCTGTTTTTCTCCTGCCCCGTAAAACCTTTCTTGGAAATACTGGCGGTTGACACGCCCCGCAATCGTGATAAAGCCCTGCTCCTTCAGCTCGTCATTCAGTTTCTTAATGAGCTTGTAAGCATAAGGCTTTGATACGGAAAGCTCCTGCGCCACCTCGTCCACACGGATAAATTTGTTGTCCATACAACCTCTCCTTTCCTTATTGCCGCCCGTTACTCTGGGCATATAGGTATGCCCTTGCGGCGTTTCTCTTTCTAAGCGTTTTTGCTTAATTCATAATACTAAACTTTTTTGCTACTGTCAATAGGTTTGCAAGAAAATATTAAACTTTTATGTTTCGTTTCTATTGACTTATTCTAAACATATATGCTATACTCCTTGTAAACATAGGAACAAGGAGTGAAACATTATGGCGATTGGCGAAAGAATACATTTTTTCCGCATCATGCGGGGCATGACACAGAAATACCTTGGTATGCTTGTCGGTTTTCCCGAACGGAGCGCAGACGTGCGTCTGGCACAGTATGAAACTGGCTCACGCAAGCCAAAGGCAGACTTGACGGCTGCACTGGCGCAGGCTCTTGACGTTGCGCCGCAGGCTCTGGACATACCCGACATTGACAGCTACATCGGGCTTATGCACACCTTATTTGCCCTTGAAGACATATACGGACTTACCATCAGCGAAACAGACGGGGAAGTCTGCTTAAAAGTCAGCAAAGACAAAAACAAGGATGCCGCCGAACTGCTGAAAATGCTCTGCGCTTGGCAGGAACAGGCTGCAAAGCTCTCTGCCGAGGAAATCAGCAGGGAAGATTACGACCAGTGGCGGTACAATTACCCGAAGTTTGACACCACGCAGCATTGGGCAAAAGTTCCCTCTAAGGAATTGAGTGATACCTTGATTGAACAGTTCAAGGACAAACTCAAAACTGATTAACAAGCACAACAAAAAACGCCCTTAGCCATGAGTTCCTACCCACAGCTAAGGGCGTTTCTAATATGGATTTATGCCAGCCGTCCAAACCTCTTGCAAATCATTCCCCCACCAACAAACCACTTGACAGTAAGAATAATCGCACTCAAACGACTGTTATCAATTTGTTATCAAAAGACCTATTCAAAGTCCGCAAACCCGCATAAACGCTGGATTTACTAAGCATTTTTGCTTATTCGAACTCAATCGTCCCTGGTGGCTTACTAGTAACATCATACATCACCCGATTCACATGTCCCACCTCATTCACGATCCGGCTAGACACTTTCTGTAAGACTTCCCAAGGGATTTGTGCCACCTCAGCAGTCATAAAATCCACCGTATTGACCGCTCTCAACGCGACCGCATAGTCATACGTCCGTTCATCCCCCATGACCCCAACGCTTTTCATATTTGTCAGAGCCGCGAAATATTGTCCGATATCTCTATCCAAACCTGCATCTGCTATCTCTTCCCGGTAAATAGCATCCGCTTCCTGCACGATCTTAACTTTTTCTGCTGTCACTTCACCGATCACCCGGATACCAAGACCTGGCCCAGGGAACGGTTGCCGGTATACCAGTTCTTCAGGGATGCCCATCTCCAAACCAGCTTTACGGACTTCGTCTTTAAACAGATCCCGCAACGGTTCGATGATCTCTTTAAAATCCACATGATCGGGCAGCCCTCCTACGTTATGATGGGATTTGATCACTGCAGATTCACCACCCAAGCCGCTCTCCACCACATCAGGATAGATCGTTCCTTGGACCAGGAAATCAACCGCTCCTACCTTTTTTGCCTCCTCTTCAAAAACACGGATGAATTCTTCACCAATGATCTTCCTCTTTTTTTCCGGTTCTTCCACCCCTTTTAATCTCTCATAAAATCTTTCCTGAGCATTTACCCGGACAAAGTTTAGTTTATAGTGACCAGCAGGACCAAATACCTGCTCAACTTCATCCCCTTCATTTTTCCGGAGGAGCCCATGATCTACAAAAACACACGTCAACTGGTTTCCCACTGCCTTTGAGAGCAATACAGCAGCCACTGAAGAATCCACCCCGCCCGAAAGAGCACATAAAACTTTTCCATCCCCTATCCGGTCACGGATCGCACAGATGGAGCTTTCCACAAAAGAATCCATCGTCCATTCACTTGAACAACAACACACATGATGTACAAAATTAGAGATCATCTTTGTGCCCTCTGGTGTATGGAGTACCTCTGGATGGAACTGGAGCGCGTATAATCTCTTTTTCCTATCTTCGGCTGCAGCCACCGGACAATCCACCGTATGCGCCGTTATCTCAAATCCTGGTGCCGTATTGGAGATGTAGTCAAAATGGCTCATCCAACAGATTGTCTTTGGCGATACATCTTTAAATAACAGAGAATCATTATCGACTATCATCTCAGTTTTCCCATATTCCGGGACCTGGGCTTTTGTCACTTCCCCTCCCAAGATATACTGCATAAGCTGCGCCCCATAGCACAGCCCCAACACAGGTATCCCTAACTCAAACAGTTCATCTGTATAAGTCGGCGCACCAGGCCCATAGCAGCTATTAGGACCTCCGGTCAAAATGATGCCTTTAGGCGCCATAGCCTTGAGCTTTTCAATCGATGTCTTATATGAATAGATCTCACAGTAAACATTACTCTCCCGGACACGCCTTGCCACCAGCTGATTATATTGTCCACCAAAGTCCAGGACGATCACCATCTCTCTCTTCACACTACCCCTCCTTTTACTTTTCATCTGGAGATAAAACTCAAAAAACAAACGGAAACAAACCCTTCCTGCCTATACTTGCCAGCCCTTCCATTTCAGCTCTTGTGGAAGCATAGGTCGTGTGCGCGTAATAGTCCAGCGTCATGGTGATATTGAAGTGTCCTATGATGTACTGCAACACTTTGGGGTCCATGCCCGCATTGGCTAAGTTGGTGCAGAACGTGTGCGGCATCGCTACTTTTGGAAAGGCTTCTTCATGACACTGGTTGTACTTCTTCACAAGCAGTCGAAACATGGTGTCATAGTTCGGTACCATTTTCGGGTTGCAGTCCCTGTTAAGGAACAGGAAACCGCTCTAACCGTCCACGATAATAGCCTTTGCCTCTTACAGTTGGCAAGCACACGCTTCAATGCTATGCAGACTTTTGCGCTCATGGGGATCTGCCGGACGCCGCTTTCCGTTTTAGGCTTCTCAATGTGGATGTGATAGCCAGTTCCCTTGCTCCTAAGGAGCTGGTGGTCTACATTGATCATCCCAATCTCAGATCAAGGTCGACGTCGGACAGCCCACAAAGCTCTGAAATTCGCAACCCTATTCCCAGCGGTATCACGATCTCGTCATAGTATTTCTCATAAACGCTATCGCTCTCCACAAAGGCCCGTAGGCTTTCTTCCTGCGCTGGCGTGAGAAGTACCTTTGGCTCCGTCGTATCTTCCAGAACGGTATCAAGCTGGAAGTCAAACGGATCCTTGCATACACGATCGTCCTGTATCACCGTATAAAAGGCTACTTTCAGAAAGCACTTGTCGTTGCTGATCATGCGGTAAGCTATGCCCTGGTCTCTCATGCATAAAGCCCATTCTTTCACGTCGGACAGCTTCACACTTCCAGACATGCCGGGCGGCATGCCCTCCTTGCGTCGTTCCTGCCTTCCGTCACAAACAATTGAGACTTCGAGTCCGTACACTTATCATTTAAGATGGCAGAACTGCTATGGTTCTGAGATAAGTCTTTTCGCTCGGGTAACAGTCAATGCTGCTGTTCTCCTTCTATGCTCTCATCCTTTTGTGAAAGGAGGAACTTTATGGATACACAGCAGTTTGAGGTGATCCGCCCAAAGTGCGCCGGTCTTGATGTACATAAAAAATCAGTTGTCGCTGCTGTCTGTACTTCTGACCCCGTTACTCTGACGGCCTCTTACAAGACAAAAACTTTCAACACCACCAATCCAGATATCGCCACCCTGCGCGACTGGCTTCTCGCACAAGACTGCCGCGATGTCTGCATGGAATCCATCGGTAAACGACTGGATCCCCATTTTTAATATCCTTGAACCGCACATGTGCGTCGTCCTCACACACCCTAAGTATGTGAAAGCCATCAAGGGGAAAAAAGATTGACAAACGTGACGCAAAATGGATCGCTAACCTGTTCCGTTTTGATATCGTCAAAGCCTCTTTTATCCCGCCTGCTGATATCTGGACTCTGCGTGAACTCTCCCGTTACCGGCTGAAACTTTCTTATATGCACACTGCTGAGAAGAACCGTTACCAGAACAGCATGACCATTTCCCGCATCCGTATCGACTGTGTCCTTACAGATCCCTTTGGCCTTTCTGCCACACGCATCATGGAATATCTGCTTTCCGATGAACCCTTCGATGAAGAAAAATGCCGTTCTCTCATTGGCCACCGGGTTAATGCTTCCAAAGACAAGGTCATGGACGCTGTACACGGATACCACATCTTGGAAAAACAGAAGTTCAAAATGGCCCATGCGAAAGCCCATATGGATCTCATCAACCAGTCAATTGATGAGATCGAGGCAGAACTTTTTCTCCGGAGCCGACAGTATGACTCCCAGATCAAACGTATCGCCACTGTTCCCGGCATCACGGAACTGTCTGCGCTGTTTATCCTTTCCGAGATCGGCACTGACATGTCGGTTTTTGGATCGGACAGGCATTTGTGTTCATGGGCTGGGCTTACCCCTGCAAATAACGAGAGCGCCAGCAAAAAGAAATCAACCAGATGTTCCAAAGCGGGACAATATTTGAAGCCATTGCTCATCCAGTGTGCCCTTGCCGCGGTCAGAAGCAGGAAAGGACCTTACTTTGCAATAAAATACCAGCGGCTGACTAAAAGGCGTGGCTTTCCATCCGGATGATCACGAAGCCATAGTCAATCCGCCGAAGCAGAAACCTGTTATCTTAACAATTGAAAACACCCTTCAGTTCCGCAGAGAGCAGGAATCTGACCCGAAAACTTTAAAACTCATACAGCAGCAATGTACTGCACAGAACGGATAAACTTTTTTAAAAAGTCTTTCTCCACCAAGGGAGGAGTGCGCCCAAAATCCAGGTTATGGATTCACACTTCCAATCGGACACGTACCCATCAGGTCGCTCTCCAATAGTTTGATCAGCCATTCGCAGCTTTTACGGTGTTGTGCCGCACATTTCCCCGGTGCCATATCTGTTTCGTATAGCGCTGACAGACAGTCATTTTTTTGCCACTAATGTAGTGACAAGTTGGTTTCTATATTAAAAATCCTACTGACTGTTTGATCAAAAAATAATCTTTGGATATAGCGACTTCAGTTTGATACGTGCATCTTCTGCAGTAAACTACCCGTCAACTGATCTACAGTTTTCGTTGTGTTCGCTCTGCCATATGGACAGTTCCTGGCGCAGGATATCGATCTCATCATCCTCCGTCCAGACACTGGTGCGTCATCGCATTCAGCCCTATCTCTGCTACATTCAGCCAGCTCCCATGCTTAGGGGTGTAGTGGAATCTCCAAGCGGTTTGCCAGCGCCGCCGCCTCTGTGGCGGGGAACGCCTGGTACAGGGATGCTTTTGTATGGGTGTTCTATCCATCACAAGGATGATCTATTCCTTATCAGGATATACTTCTGTCAATATATATCTGATCTTCATTGCCCAGTCCAGTCTTGTCCGGCATTCCCGCACACTGACATGACGCCATCCCGCGAGTACTTCCGTGAACACGAAGATGCTGCAGGTCCCACAGCGTTTATACTCTGCGTTTATTTTTTGATATCACCGGGTCTTGCTGCTAATGGCTCTCTTGGCTCACCGATCAGCTGGTATGGTCTTTCATCCATACAGATAACAGGGATCTCGGGGTCATAGGGCAGTGAGTATATACGCAGGATATCTTCCATATAGGCTACGAAGGCAGCGTTCTCTTTAGGGGGGATGCACCAGTACTCATCTGTCCAGGGCTTGAGTCCATTTTTTTAACATGACACGGATCGTTTCTTTGGAGACAGGCTCTGCGACCCCTTTCTTGTTAGCTTCACGGGTCAGGAGTTCCAGCGTCCAGTCTGCGTAGCCTTCCGGGGCTTTCCCGCATGCAAGCTGTATCACATAGGCTTCCAGCTCTCCGTTCACCTTTGCCTTCCTGCGTGATGCAGGATTATAATGGTGGGACAATGTGTAGTCCAGCCCGTGGAGGGCGTAGTCATGGGCAGTTTTCGAGACAGTCGTCGCAGATACATGCAGTGCAGCAGCGATCTGTCTATAATTCAAATGGGTATCTTTTTTATCATCCAGGGCGAGCAGGATGAGCACACGTTTGGACGAGCGTACAGAGAGACTGTTATCCCTGCTCATCTCTACTAAACGTATTTTTTCTTCTGGACTGAGTGCGACTATATGTTTGATCTGACGTCCCATTTTTTTACCTCTTTCGTATTATTTATAATAAAAAGGGGCATCACATTTTGCAACAGAAATCAACCTGTTAATACACCAGAACGTGTTTGAAAAAAAACAGATATCCGCCAATATGCTGAAAACAGGTAAAAAATAATACCTTGGATCGCTCGCTTTTCTGCATTTCAATACCTGATCTCCTGTACTTCCCTGCATATTCGCGTCTATTTTTCACCTGATTTTGTACATGATTTAATTTTCAGACACGCTCTAGTACTCCATCCAGTCAGAGATCATAGTTTGACTTTGCCTGGTCTGCACCAGTGCTAGGCAAAATTTTGACGGCGATGCGGTGGCATCGGTTAGAAATTTTAACAACGCAATGGTGCGGAGCAGACGGAGTCAAACTATGATCTCTGGCTGGATGGAGTACTAGGGTCTATCCCGTCATCAAGGCCTTTCTGGATTTCCTTTTCCCGCAAGGATATATCCTCCTGTTTTCCGGTTGGGGTCTTGTTCGTAGACACCAGCTTCCATGCGTAGACGAATTGCGGTCTCCCAAAGGTATCAACGTATTTGTAAGCATATCACCCGTCTTTCCTTTGGCTCTCTCCTGAACGCAAAATGCAGTTTTTGCTGTCCCGTCTTTTTTCTAACATTATGCGCTGCTCCTTTCCACGATGAAAAGAGCCTTGATATGTTATATTTATTATAGCATATTCAAGGCCCTTTTGCACGTTTTTTTCTTAAATCAGCTTTGACGCTTAAATTAAAATTTACTCTCTTAAGACAAACGGGATCCTATTTTTTTCACTAAGCTGTCAGTACGTTCTCATTTTAAGCCATAAAACCCCTGTGCCCTGCTTTGTCCCTTTTTGTTTCCGCCTGCCCTTCCAACACCACTTTCCCTAACTGTTCCTATTTCAACCGTATCTGTATCTTGTTTATTCCCTCCCTGTTTCCAGCGCATGTTCACGGTAATTCTTTTCCATTCTTTTCAGTTTCTTGCATCTTTCAAAAAAGCCTTTCACAGGCATACAGGATATCCCTGCATAAACAGATGGGCAACCTTGGAAACTCTTTTTCAGCTTTTCCATCAGCCGCCAACAGGCTGTCCTTTCACAGTCCTGCTTTTTCAGCTCTTTCTCGCCTTCATTGCCCACAGATCCCGTCTGGATGCTTATAAAGATTTTGGGTAAAGTATACCCTTTATCAAGTACAAAAAGTTTGTGTATTGGTCAATATTGCCATATTTATATGGATAGTGCTGCTTACAGCTCCTAGCTACCCATGTGCATATCCGGCAGTCAGTGTCAAGGCATCGGCTCTGCCTCACCTGCGGCGGACTTGACACCGACTGCCGGATATGCTGTTTAACTGCTGTCTGATGTCCGCCCTGAAGCTGGCTCCTCTATATAATTTCAAAGGATATCCACCTGTCATAATATAAGTGTAATACTCATTTGGTGACAGCCTAGTGTATCGACAGCCTGAAAGAGAGAATCGGGTAGGAAGCCGACTATGCGTGATGAAAAGTACGAGCAGGAAATGAAAGTACAGAAAGCCGATCAGAGGATATTTGAGTTGCAACGAACCGATCAGCAGATGGAAAGACTATTAAAAAATACCGCCAGAAGTGCTAGCGGGATTACAGAGATCAAGCAAAACAGGTAAAGAAAAAGGTAGGTGTTGAATGGTCAAATTGTTCGACAGGATGATACAGACAAGCATAACGCCAAAAGAGAAAGCCCTCCCACACGGCTGTTTCGTAGAAAAAGACGGTCAGTCATTCTTTTTCTGCGGCAAAGACGTTATTTGTTTTCCGAGCATCCAACGATAAAAATCAGACTGTGGAAAAGCTTGCGGAGAACATCATGCGGCACAAGAGGAAAAAATCTGCGTAAGAAATATCGCTGATGATGGAAGATCAGAAAGATATGTTCCTGAGGTATGCCGGACGGGTAGCCGACTGTGTTAGCAAAGACCTATCACGACTTGGTCATAACTCTGTCCTGACCGGGCTTTATACCAACTTCACCTTTCCGCAGTACGATGTCCACTACATTGCCATCAATGACGATTTTGACACCATCCAATCCCAACAACACCCACAATGATCTTGCAGGTATTAAGAACTGGTCCGATGAGTTTGATGCGCGAGATACCAGCCGAAAGATCCAGACTGTGCAGAAACCCAAAGGCGAGCATGGCATACCGCTGACAACCAATACCCCCTATGGCTGGCACATCAATGCCGTTGTGGCGATCCTGGAATAACAGGAATACACAGGCTGCACCGTGAACTCCAAGACCTGCACCAATCCCATCCAGGACAAGAAGCACCGAGAAAATCCTATCGAAAAACAGGCGATCTTTCCTGATCCGCATGAACGCATACGATGATGTGTTTGCAAAGATACAGGAAATACACCAGTAGCGGCATCGAATGTCCTGCACAGGAAGAAGCCGTATTTTCTCCGGATTTGTCTACTGCGCGGACTGTGGCTCCAAAATGTTGTACGGTCCGTCCAGCAACTGCGATCACGATCAGGATTTCTTTAATCACTCACTACACCGCAAGCACAAGGAGAAATGCAATGGGCATTTCATCCACGTCAAGGTTTTGGAACGGCTGACCCTCAAACACATTCAGGCGATCATGGGGTACATCCTGCGGCATGAGGATCATTTCCGCACGATCATTGAAGAACAGCCCCGTGTAGAGAGCTGTGAGCAGGTCCCCATCCGCAGAAAGCGTCTGGAAAGCAAGGAGCGGCGCATTGCAGAGCTGAAAAAGCTGTTCATCAAATTTACGAGGACAGATCCAACAGCAAGCGGATACAGCACATCCATATCCAGTACGACGGGTTTGGCTTTATCCCTCTGAATGAGCTGAGGAAAAAGGAACCGGCGTGACCGAAGCCACGCCGACTCTTGAAAACACAAGGTTTCCACCATTTTTTAATTTTACTGTTTTACGACCACCCTGCTATCGCTACAGGGTGTTTTTCTATATATTTGGCCAAAAGATAAACATCATGACGCACGTCCTCTGGGGTATGCCGCTGTACTCGACCTTGAAATACAAGGGATCTATGAGTACAAGGGTATACCCCAGAGGTACCTCTATAATTAAAAAAGGAGGTAGAATTATGAAAGGAGGGCCGGAAGCCGTTATCGCTCCCGGCTAAATGTAAAACAAAAAAATGTTTAACACTTTTATAGATACTAATCTATCATGTATTTGTGATCAAACTATGATCAAAATATGAAATAAATATGAACAAATGTCTATGGGGATATCAGCGCATACAATGTGAAAATAAATTGAAAATGATAAAAAAAGCGTGACGAATCATAAAGAGAATGTTAAAATAATATAGAAAAGTATAAAGGTTTCGAAGAGGAGAGGGTAAGGTGGGCAGTATTATGAGGAAAAGAGTATGGGCTCTGTTATTGGGGATGATGCTGTTGTCCAATGTTCTTTCCTGTCAGGCACTGGCGGCTCCGGAGGATCCTGACAGCCGGGAGAGCGATGTATATGAAAATGCAGAAAATGTCTGGGTCAATCCGATGTATCGGGATGTGGAGAGTGCGGATGAGCTGGAAGAGCTAGCCGAAAGCGCGGGACAAGGCATAGAAGGAACGGATCTTCAGGAGGCGCGTGCAGGCACCCGAGAAGATGCCGGCTATCTGCCTTTGAAAAAGGCGGCCGCTTCTCTGCGCAGGCAGCTGGTGAGGCGGACAAATGTGATCACAGTGCGCGTACAGGCGAAAAATGTCAAGGTCGGTAAGGTAGCCTCCGCTCTGTTCGACGAGGCTGTCTCTGTAGATAAGGATACTGCAGGAGACGAAGGCGACTATATCCTGTACCACATGGGCGGTTATGGGGGACAGACCAGCGGATATCCCTCGTCCGGTGAATATAGTGTCACATATGTGGTCAGATATTACACAAACTGGTGGCAGGAGGTCCAGGTGACTGCAAAGGTCAAACAGACCCTGTCGTCTCTGGGTGTGCGAGGTATGAACGCATATGGGAAGGTGAAGACCATTTATGATCATATCTGCAAGCATGTAAAATATGACTATGCCACGCTAAATGATGATACAGTGGGTAAGTTCACAGCGTATAACGCTCTCATGGAGGGCACAGCTGTCTGCCAGGGGTATGCCAATCTGTTCTACCGGATGGCTATGGAAGCTGGAGTGCGGACACGGGTGATAGGGGGGACTTCCAGATCTGTGCCGCATGCCTGGAATATCGTAAAGCTGGATAGTTATTATTACAATCTAGACAGCACCTGGGACGCAGGAAGTGGTGGCTATGTTTTTTTTCTGAAGAGCAATGGGGATTTTGGTGGGCATACCCGGGATAAAGAGTATAGGGCGTCGTCTTTCCAGACCGCACATCCGATGGCTCCGGTATCCTATAAAAATGGCACTGTGACCAGGACCATCACATACAATATCAAAAAAGCTAAAGTCTCGGGGATCAAGACAAAGACATATACCGGAAAAAGACGCACCCAGGATCCCGTATTGAGATTGGGCGGAGTGAAGCTGAAAAGAGGACGGGATTATACGGTATCTTATAAGAACAACGTGAAGATCGGGACGGCGACGATCATTTTTAAAGGCAAGGGAAAATATGTTGGGACCTTAAAGAAAAAATATAAGATAGTGATAAAAAAGGGGTTTATCTACAAAGTGGGCAGCCGCAGATACCAGGTCGTCAACGCCAACACAAACGGCAAAGGTACAGTACGCCAAGTCGGAGCGGCAAAAAAGGTGGAGAGGGTGAAGATCGGCGGGAAGAGATTCAGGGTGTTGGAATAGATTGTTTTTGCACAGTTGCAACACAGAGGCACAGGGGGATATATTTTTCCTCCATGTGCTGCTGATCATCCCACAGCAAATGGATCGGTCCACTCCCGATCATGGCCTGAAAGGAATGGATGAAAATGAGTAAATACAACGCTTTATGGGAATATGTGCAGAAAAATGGAAGTGCATCTTTGGAGCTGACGTTTGAAGAGATACAGGATATTGCAGGGATACCGATCGACCACTCTTTCCTGAAATACAAAAAAGAACTCATGGGATATGGCCATCAGGTTGGGAAGATATCTATGAAAGAGCACACGGTATCCTTTCATAAGATCGATCCATGACCTCTTTTTTTTATAGCATCTGGGCAGAAAACAGGGAAGGACAGGAGGGATGTAAAATGGATCTGTGGAGTAGATTTGAGATGAATGAAAGGATCACCGATATGTGGCAGGAATTAGGTATGAGTGCAGGAACGGCGATCGTTGTTTTGATCGCCTTATATTTTGTGATCAAATGGGCGGTCAAAAACGGGATGATAGAAGCCTATAAAAAGATAGAAGAAAAGAAAACACAGGATGAACCAACAACTGACAATGATGATGTCAGTGGGAAAAACTGACCGATACAGAAGATCAAAGTAATAGAAAAAGTGGAGTGATAAAGAGGAGAAAAGAAGGGAACAACTTGGACGATCTAAAAGGATTAGGGAAACTGATGAAGGATAATCCCGTGATCATCGCTGTCACATTGGCCGCTATGATTGCAGGCACAATCTTGGGAGTGATCGCATATCGCCATGGGTGGTTAGGCTGATAGCCGCACAGGCGTACGATCGTTACAAAGACAAGGTCTGCAAAAGGAAACAAGAAAATCATGATAAAGCCTGAAAATAGCAGGATGACTACCATAAGATGGCAATGTCATAAATCAGAACATGGAATAGTCATGCTGATCAGCTTGGAATGCAGAACGTTTCAGGCTTTTCTATTGTCAAACTATTTTATCACAAAGGAACTTGCGAATGTAATACTTTTTTATGAAAGGACAGAGGTGTCCAGCGATAAAAAAAACGGATGATGTCGATAAAGGACCGCTGACCCGGAAAAAACCTTTTAAAACAAGGATCAATGATAGCGATCTGCCATGTGATGATGGTATGATAAAAAACACAGGGGATTTTACGGATTTGGGAGGGAGGGCGTAAATAATTCTGTGTCTATGGAAATCCAAGTTCCCTTGATAAGGATTC
>CANTEW010000067.1 GCA_947652925.1 uncultured Lachnospiraceae bacterium | reverse complement strand
ATGAGGAACAGATCAAAGTAGACTTTGTCAAGATGGGAGAGATCACCCAATCCGAAAACAGTGGAAATGTGGGAGTGAGGGTGAGCATCAATGGGGCCACAGAGCTTAATGGAAAAATATATAAAGGGAGTAAGACAGTACCGGGAGTTGCAACGATCTATCAGGCAGAGAAAAAAGAAGAAAAAGATCTGAGCGGAGAAGATGTCAAAGTAGAGGTGAGCGCAGAACCGAAGAATATCTCTGTGAATAGCCAGGATCAGACCGAGATAGAGAATGCGCTAAAGGGATTTAAAGTGACAGAAGTAAAGATAGATGGAGATCCCGTAGATCAGGAACAGATCAAAGTAGATTTTGTCAAGATGGGAGAGATCACCCAATCCGAAAACAGTGGGAACGTGGGAGTGACGATCAGCATCAATGGCACGGTAGAACTTGGAGGCAAGATATATAAAGGGAGTAAGACAATACCAGGAGTTGCGACGATCTACTTAGGTGAGAAAGAGATCATCACGCATGAACATATATGGGATTATAGGATGCAGGGAACAGACAGTATCTTGGCAACCTGTAAAGGGACTGGAGGCGAGTGTGATGTAAAACTAGGGATAGTACTTACTTTAGGTGTAGAAAAAGAATCTGATTACACAGAGGATGTAAAGTATAGCCGTGTGACCGTCCTGGGGAACAGCCAAAGATTAGATCTTGAAGGGTATGGGATCATATGCAGGTCAGTGTATTTTAAAGATATAAATGGTGATCCCAGTGGTACTGCACTGAGTCAGGAGCCTCGGGATGCGGGGACATATCATGTCAGAGTGGTGTTTGGCGATAAAGAGGATGTGTTTTTAGAAAGCACTTTTGTGATAAAAAAAGTGGAGAAGAGATCTGAGTCCACTGTAGAGATGGGGAGTTATAAATATGGGGATGATAAAGCGAAAGGGCCTTCTCTGGGTGGAGCGATAGAGACAAAAACAATAAAATATCATTATTACAAGGAGAAGGTAAAAGATCCATTTAAGCAGCAGAGCGGGTCAGATAAATTTGATCCCAAAAGTTTAAATGTAGGTGTTTATTATGTTTCAGCGACATATATACAGACGGATAATGAGAATTATATCTATAAGACAGAAAAAACAAGATTTGAAGTAAATAAAGGCGACCGCAGTGGGATCAAAGTCAATATAAAGAAGAGTTTTGATCTGAAAGGAAAAAGACCATCTCCTAAATTAAATGTGGATGTAGAAAAAGGCGCAAAAGTTGTTTTTCGCTATAATAAACAAAATAAACGGAGCAATGGTACGAAATGGGATGCTAAGAAAATAAAAAAAGGTACGTATTATATGTATGCGGTGGTTGAGGCAACTGTCAATCATAATAGATTTGTAACACCGACACAGAGATTCTCTGTATATGCAGACCATAAATGGAAGAATATGCCTAAGAAACTTGCCTCTAAAGAGAAAAAAGGGACGATACAATGTAACTATTGCGGGGAAAAGCATAAAGTGATATTCCCAAAAAAAACAATGAGTATCCAAATGGGAAAGGCTGTAAAGATCAAAAGTAAAGGTTGTACATTTACACTAGGAAGAGCAGCGAAAGTAAAGAAGGCATATTTTAAATTATCAAAAATAGGAAAGATCTCCACGAAAGCAGATCCAGTTTATTATAGTTCCATGCAGACTTCTGTACCGATAACTGTCCATGTATATGGGAAAACTTATAATAGTAAAATGAAAGTTCGGCTTAAGATCCCGAAACCCAAAGTGACTATATCATCCGAGAAACATGAGGCCCGTGGTATCCGAGGCTACAAATTTAGATTTTATCATAAGATACCAGGCGCTGATAAGATAGAGGTCCACCTGGCAAAAGGTGAAACAAGTGCTATGAGGGAATACTTAGATAGAAAAGTTAGTAGCCCCACTTCTACAAGTGATTCTTTTCTCAATCTGTCTAATAGTACTTTAGAGGGATTAAATAATAAAGTTACTTTTAGGATCATCGCTCATTATGGTCCAAATAGATCAGAGATATTTAAGAAAACTATGTCAGTAAAATAAATGATAGATCATGATGGGAAAGGATATAGTTAAATATGAAATTATGTATGGGCTGTATGGAACAGATAGAGGATCATCTGACAACCTGTCCCTATTGTGGTTTTAATGAGACCACATTAAGGCAGGAATCATATTATCTGGACCCAGGTACTGTTGTCGGCGGTAAATATATCCTTGGGCGGGTATTGAGTTATGGAGGCCATACGATCTCTTATATGGGTATGGATGCGCAGGTTGATAGGAAGGTGATCATAAAAGAGTATCTGCCCAGCGATTTTTCCACACGTTCAGCAGGCGAGAAAGAAGTAACGATCTATTCTGGCGATGGACAGGTCCAGTTTGAACACGGATTGACAAATTTTCTGAATGAAGCTAATAGGATCCAGCATCTGACAGATCCAGAGGGGATCGCAAGGGTTTATGACTGTATCGCAGAAAATGATACGGGTTATGTGGTCTCTGAATATGTGGAGGGCCGCACATTAAAAGAAATCTTGGATTCCGGCAAAAAGTATCCAGTGAAAGAAGCGAAGTCTTTTATCAGAAGGATCTTGAGGGGGCTGGCTGAGGTACATAAGTCGGATATCGTCCACTGTGATATCTCACCGGAGACGATCATGGTCACAGATACTGGGAAGATCAAACTCCTTGATTTCGGAGCTACGCGCTATGTGACGACGGCAAATTCCAAGAGCTTGTCCATCATCCTGAAGAGAGGCTATGCACCGGAAGAGCAATACCGCAGCCGCGGTGTGCGGGGGCCTTGGACAGATGTTTATGCGCTGGGGGCGGTCATGTACCGGATGATCACAGGGCTCGTACCGCAGGAGTCGGTGGAACGGATCCTTGCAGATGGATTGAAAGAACCTTCCAGATTGGGCGTGTCCATACCAGAGAATACAGAAAATGCATTGATGAATGCCCTGAACATATACCAGGAGGAGCGGACTCCTTCTGCCGAGGCATTTTTGAAGGAATTGGACAGCGCAGAAGTCAAACGTATAAAGACACAGAGAAAAGCTAATAAGACCGGGAGATCTCCTTTGTGGGCGAAAGGATTGGTCGCATGTTTGGCAGTCGCGGTGGCGATCGGAGGGAGTGTCCTGGTGTGGAAGATACGGTCAGATAAAGTTGGGAGTGAAGATAATGCGGACATCATCGTGATGAACGATCTCTCCGGGATGACAGAAAAAGAAGCGATCGCCAGTATAGAAAAATTAGAAAAGCAAGCACAGGAAAAAGGGATCACACTGGATATTGGGTTCAAGGCGGATGGATATGCGTTCGATCTTGATAAAGAAAAGAATGGTATGATCGCCTCCCAGACGATCAAGCCTTCTTCAGTCCTGTACGATCCAGATGTTGAAAAACAGGAGAAGATAAAAGGACTCAAGCGGGATGGGGATGGAAATATCAGCGGTACGGTCTTTTGCAGTCTATATAGCGATACAAAGCTGCATTACAGTGACATCAGTGGTCTGAGTGCATACGCCATGGCACAGAAATTGGGGATCGATCCGGGGGATGGGGAACATTTTACAGGGACAGACGAAGTGGCAGATTCCTGCTATTATGACCTGATCAGGCTTGGGACCCCGGACGGCGAGATAACGGCGGAAGAGCTGGAAAGAGAAGAAGATCAGCAAAAAGAGATCACTTATGATAAAGATAAGATGCGTATCGTCTATTCAAATATCCCCTTTTTCTATTGGGAGTCCCTTCCTTCTTTTAAACAGGAGTATGGTGATCTGGACAGTATACCTGCACAGGATACATATGTGTGGAAGGATGAGAATGACAGGGAGGCGACCGGTGAGCAAAAGTCCTTGAAAGATATCAGCGGGATGGTAAATTATGATTTTTGTTCAGTTACTGCGTCGAAAGGCAGCGGAGGATATAACATTGGGGATATCGTAGAGCAGACCATCCCGGCAGGTGGGGAATTAGATACGAGTAAAACGAAATTGGCAGATGCGCTGCTCTATGTCATCGGTGATGAGGTCCTCTATAGCGGAAAGAATGGGAATGGATTAAAACAAGAACTGATCGCCCACTGGGGAGACAACGTCAGTATCGTTGCCGGAGGGAGCGGGCTGATGGCCCAGCCGGTCTTATCTGTGACGGTCACGGATGCGAACGGTACTCCCATAGATCATTTTAGAAAAGGCGATGCGGTCACAGTGATCTTGGATCTTAAGGCGACACCTGTTCCTACGCCAGTGCCAGAACCACAGCCTGTATATCCAGATAACGGAAGTTATACAGGCGGGGGCTATACAGGCGGCGGTTACACGGGTGGAGGAGACTCGGGCTCTGGAGTAGAAGATAAAGCAGTAGGAAATGTGTATCAGTAGGAGGACCCATCCGAGTAGAACCCATATAGTATTTTTTATAGACAGAAAGGGTGTACAAATGAAACTATGCTATCATTGTATGCACCAGATCGAGAAAGAAGATCCGCGTTTTTGTCCCAGATGCGGACACAGCCTGGACAGCGAGCCAGCGGATGAAAAGTATCTCCGGCCTGGCACGATCCTCCAAGGGAAGTTCATCGTGGGGTATCCCCTGGGTGCTGGAGGTTTTGGGAATACTTATATTGGATGGAACCAGACGCTGTTCTGTAAGGTAGCGATCAAAGAATTTTATCCCAAACAGTATTGTCGCCGTGCGCCCGAAGGGGCGGCGGTGATGGTATCTGATGAAAAGCTGCAGGGGAGATTCCAGAGAGGCCTGCGGCAATTTCTGGAAGAGGCCAGGAGCGTGGCGGCATTGCAGGATATCCCAGGTGTGGTGAAGATCTCTGATTTTTTTGAGGAGAATGGGACCGGATATATCGTGATGGAGCATCTGGATGGGATGGATGTGAAGGAGATCCTTTCAAGATCCGGGGGCAAGAAAGAGTACGGATGGTGCAGGAGGGTGGTGCTCACGGTACTCCATACGCTGCGTGAGATCCATAAACGGGGCGTACTCCACCGGGATATCGCCCCTGACAATATCTTTGTGACAGATGAGGGTATCATCAAGCTGATCGATTTCGGAGCGGCGAAGCATGTCTCAGCCTTGTCAGACAGTGAGTCGGATATCATGTTGAAAGTTGGCTATGCTCCGATCGAGCAGTACAAGAGGAGTGCGGCGCAGGGGCCTTATACAGATCTGTATGGAGTGGCGGCGTTGTTTTACAGGATGCTCACCGGGCAGCGGCCCGTCCCGGCCAATGAGCGCTTGGAGCAGGATGGCCTGATCGCTCCCTCGGATATGGGGATCCAGATCCCGGAGCAGGCGGAGATGGGGATGATGGTCTGCCTGAATGTACAGCCCGAGTATCGTCTGCAGAGCGCCGATGAATTTATGGAGGCTTTAGACGGAAGATATTTCACCCCGGTCTACGAAGCGGAGTGGATCTTGCCTCCACTGGAGGAAAAGAAAGGGTTCAGAGAAAAGCTCTCCCGTATCCCTGCGGCGGCAGGGGCCGGCCTCTGTATAGGATGTATCTGCCTGATCGGGATGGCGGTCTTTGGCGCTGTCAGATCCAGGGATAAAGGGGCAGAGGAAGCGGCTCTCACAGACACAGCGATCGTTATGACCGATCTGTCTGGGATGACAGAGGAAGAAGCGGCTGCCAATGTGGAAGAGTTGGAGAAAAAAGCCGAGGGACAGGGCATTCTCCTGTCTATCGGCTTTGAAACGGATGGATATATCTTTGATCTTGATAAAGAGAAGGATGGGACAGTCGCCGCACAGACAGTCGAGCCTCTTTCCGTTCTGTATGATCCAAACGCCGAGGAGCAGGAAGCACTGGAAGGCCTGGAGAGGGATGATGAGGGAAATATCAGTGGGACAGTCTCTTGCGTCCTATATAGTGATACAAAGTTACATTATGGTGATATCAGTGGTATGAATGCGTATGAGATGGCGCAGAAACTGGGGATCGATCCCGGCGATGGGGAGCATTTTATAGGCACAGATGAGGTGGAGGATTCCTGTTATTACGATCTGATCAGACTTGAGACGCCGGACGGCGAGATGACCGCAGAAAACTTAAGAAAAAAGAAAAACAGGAAAAAAGAGATCACCTACAAGAAAGACAGGATGCGTATCGTCTATTCAAATGTCCCTTTCTTTTATTGGGAGAGTCTGCCGGATTTTAAACAAGCCTACGGTACTCTGGATCAGATACCTTTACAGGATACATATATATGGAAAAACGAGTCGGAGAGAGAGCTGACGGATCAGAAGAGATCTTTGGGAGATATCAGCGGCATAGTGGATAAAAGTCATTGCGTGATCGCTGCATCAGAAACGAGTAAAGGTCCGCATAAAGGGGATATCCTGGATCAGACTTTTGCAGCGGGCAAAGAATTGGATACCAGCAGGACGGAGATGGAAGATGCGTTGCTCTATGTGATCGGTGAAGAGATCTTTTACAGCGGGAAGAGTGGAGAGCGATTGGAAAAAGAGGTGACCGAACGCTGGGGACAGGCTGTCAATGTAGTGGCAGGAGGGAGTAAGGTGATGACCCAGCCAGTCCTGTCGGTCAAAGTGACTGATGAGAAAGGGACGCCTGTGGAGTATTTTAGAAAAGGCGATGCAGTCACAGTGACCTTGGATCTGAAACCAGTGTCTGCGCCAGCGCCAGCACAGTCAGTATATCCGGATGAGAGCGCCCCGGACAACAGCAGTCCAGAGGGAGGCGGATCATCCGCCGCGAGTGATCCAGGTGGGAGCACAGCTACAGGAGGTAACGGCTATGAAGGGTCTGGGATAAGAGATAGTGACACGGTGGATGGTGATATAGGAGATATCAGCGGTGGTGCAGACGATCCAGGAGGCGGCGAGCCAGGTGGAGATAGCACAGGAGGCGGCTACATGGGTGGGCGTGTCCCAGACGGTCAGGCAGAGGAAGTATTATTTTGACTACTGCAGTTGGAAATGGAAGTTAGATGAAAGAGGGAACGGGTAGAATGCATAAGAGATTAGTGGATCCCGACAGATTATGTATGGGATGTATGGTACAACTGGATCGACCGGCGGCGCGGTGCCCTCACTGTGGATTTGAGGAGGGAAGATACCAGAGACCGGAGAGCAGTCTGCCTCTGCGTGAGATCTTGAATGGTAAATATCTGATCGGGAGAGTGATCGGCAGCGGCGGTTTTGGGATCACCTACATTGGCTGGGATTTTTATCAGTGTAAGAAAGTATGCATCAAGGAGTATTTTCCCAGGATGATCGCGGCGAGGGATCCCAACGCCCAGAGTTATCCAGAACTGATCTCGGTCTCTATCCAGTACAGCACGGCCATGTATACGCAGCATCCCAGGGGGGTCCAGTATGCTTACAGGCAGGGGCTGCAGAATTATA
Organism: uncultured Lachnospiraceae bacterium; assembly: GCA_947652925.1. Lineage (GTDB taxonomy): Bacteria > Bacillota > Clostridia > Lachnospirales > Lachnospiraceae > MGBC164599. The sequence goes on along the minus strand of CANTEW010000067.1, from coordinate 5,406 downwards.
TCCAGGAGGCGAAGAATCTGTCCAGGTTTTATCTGATGCCGGGGATCGTGTCTGTCCGTGATTTCTTTTACGGGAATAATACAGCCTATATCGTGATGGAATATATCCATGGGATCGATATGAGAAAGTATATGAAGGCTGTGGGCAGGTGCTTCAGGCCGAAGGAGATCTTCCCACTGTTGAAAGATGTCCTGAGAGCGCTCAATGAGGTACATAAAGTGAACATCATCCACCGGGATATCAGTCCGGATAATATCATGCTGACCCATGAGGGAAAAGCAAAGCTGATCGACTTTGGTGCATCTAGGGATTATGGGAACTCTGGGAAGGGTTCTGTGTTGTTGAAGAAAGGATATGCCCCCATTGAGCAGTATTCCAGGGATGGGGAGCAGGGACCATGGACAGATGTGTACAGCATGTGCGCCAGTATCTATTACCTTTTGACGAAGATCCGGATCCCGGTCCCGCAGGAACGTATGGAGAGGGATACCGTAGAGCTGCTGCAGGTCAAAGGGGTACCGATCTCGGAAGAGAGGGATCTGGCGATCCGAAAGGGATTGAGCATCAAGGCGGAGGATCGGTATCAGACCATGGCTGGGCTGTACCGTGATCTGTATGGAGAGGATATATGAGTGGATCAAGTGAGATATTGTCAGAGGGTTTTTTGATCGCGGGGCGGTATCAGATCATCCGCTGTATTGGCATTGGAGGTTTTGGGATGATCTATCTCTGTGAGGACAGAGAGCTGTACCGCCAAGTGGCAGTGAAAGAATATTTTCCCCGTCAGTGGGCGGAGAGGGAGGATATATATGTGACTGTCAAACAGTCTTCGATGGTGGATGCTTTCCGTTTTGGCTTGCAGTCATTTTTAAATGAAGGGAAGATCATGGCCCGGTTTGTTGATGCGCCTCATGTGGTCACTTTCTATGATATGCTGCAGGCGAACGATACGGCCTATCTGGTGATGGGATATATCGATGGGATCAGCGTGGGACGCAGGATGCGGGAGCGGGGTTACCGCCCTTTTACAACGAGAGAGACTGCGCAGATCCTGCTCCCGGCACTTGAAGGACTGCAGCAGATGCATGAGAGAGAGGTCATCCACAGCGATCTCAGCCCGGGGAATATCATGTGTTCGAAGGAGGGGGAGGTCTGTCTGATCGATCTGGGGGCGGCGAAGGATCTTAGAGAGAAAGGCCCTGTATTGAATGCGGCGTTTTTAAAACCGGATCATGCGGCGCCGGAGCAGTATCGGACAGCCAGAGCAGGGATACCGCGAGATGAAGGGCCTTGGACGGATATCTACGCAGTGGGCGGCATCATGTATTATCTGCTGACTGGCCATAAGCCCACAGACGCCATCAGCCGTTTGAACGGCGATCATACAGATCTGGTGGAGCCGAGGGAGTATGGAGTAAGGGTGTCTGGAAAATGGATGGGATTGATACGTCAGGCAATGACATTGGAGGTCAGAGACAGGATCAGTTCGGCTGCGGAGCTTTCATATCGGATACGGGGATTGGTGTGAGGCATTGGGAGGGAGAGAGCGAGAAAGGTTGGGGAAAAGTGATGGATAATATTTTTTCAGCATTGATACATAAGAGAGATGGGGGTGTGATCCGGGAATTTGTTTTGTGGTGTATCCTTTGCTTCGAGACGCTGCTCTTTATGATCGTGGCGATCATAGCTGGGAGTAAGATCACGTGGATCATGTTGATGGTCTTTACCATAGGGCTGGCTGTGCTGACAGCGTTCAGACTGACAGCGGTCGCCTTGCTCTATAGTGTGGGTGTGTTCCATCTGCTCACGCTTACGATCCATTATATATGTTATCGGACGAGTGGCTCTGTGATGGATCTGTTTTTGTTCGTACTCCTGATCTTGCTGGCGTTAGCGGCTTTGATCTGCTCTTTCGTCCATAATCTTTCCAGATATGATCTGGACAAAGTGGTCATGATCTTGGTGATCACGGATTCTGTCTTTATCATGATCTTGCAGATCCTACTCTATGTGGGTAGAAGATCAGTCTATGGATATTTGAGCGGATGGATGGGCATCAGTACAGATTTTAGGGGATATTGGCTGGGGATCATAAGTTTTTGGATCTTGCTGGCAGTGATCGATCTGTATTACATATTTTTTGTGCTGGGTCTGATCGATAACAGGTGGAGAAAGATCATAAAAAAAGTCAGAGTCCCAAAAGCTCCTGCTGTCCGCGGGGTGCCTGCCGCGATCCAGGGCATAAGGGGAAAATGTGCGGGGCAGATGGTCTATATAGACGATGGAGGATCGGTCATCGGGTCAGATAGGTCAGCGGGAGCGACGCTGGTACTCCCTGATGTACATATCAGCAGATGGCACTGCGCGGTCCGGTATGATCCGGGGCGCAGTGGGAACGGTTTTTATGAGATCTTTGACCGCTCTATGAATGGGGTATATCTGGACAATGGGAGCAGGCTCCCGCAGAATGTCTGGAATCGGCTGCCGCGGGGGAGCGTTATCTGTATCGGTGGGATGGAGCAGCGATTCCGTCTGCTCTAAAACGTATTTTCAAACACGTTCTGAGGATGGGTATTGATAAATATTTGATCAGGAGGAAGAATGGATGGGTCAGAAAAAAACTATGGGATCGTGGCAGATGATCACGCTCCTTGTTTTGTCTGTCATCATTTTGGTGACGATGTTTTTGCCGGCATATCATATCGATCGGGATGCATTAAAAAAAGGCATGGAAAATGCACAGATCGAAGAAGATTATGAGAACAAAGATGATGATATCAAGACATATACAAAAGGATTTAAGCGTAAGCTCAAGGAGCAGAAGAAAGAAAACGGCACAGATAATTCGAGTATATCTGTGTTCGATCTTATGACAAAAAGTCTTTCCGATATCTGTTATAACGGAAAATACGGTGAAGGATATGCAAAACGGGACATGGGGGCCAAAAATTACGACCCATTGAACAAGAAGCATCACATGACAAGGATCCTCTTATGGGTGGTCTACAGTCTGTTACTGATCGTGATCGTGACTACGATCTTGGGATATTGCTTAAAGTGGATCAAATATATCCCTTTGGGTATCAGTACAGCCTATGGAGTCATTGCGTCTGTCATATTTATGATCCTGAGATTTACGACGATCAATGGAGTGAAGAAAGAGACAGGAAGGCTCACAGAGGATTTTATAGATCTTGGCAAATTTAAGGCTGTGAATGTGGATGTCAATAAGATCGCTCCCAGCTTTCTGTCCTATGCATTTCTCATTGGGCTGATCCTGGCTGTGATGGTCTTGTCTGTCAGTGTATTATCAATGTTTGTGGGAGGACAGGAAGAGGGAGGAGACGATGTTCTAGAAGACCCCGATGGTCTGGATGGGTGGGAGGATGATTGGGCGGATCCCCACGAGCATAAGTCAGACTTGAAGACGATCCCCGCAGAAGGGATGAGAGGGCCGGGATATTCTGGGGATATGCGGAGAGTGGATGTCTTCAGAGAGGAAAATAAGAGACCGACAGATATAGAGATCCAGAGACCACAGGCTGTCCAGGAAGTCCCGAAAAAGGCGGTGGTGCGCAATGGGAAAGTCCGCTGTACGAAAGGCACGACAGCCGGTCCGTCTGGTTATGCGATCTCTCAGGATCGGAAAGTGATCGTGGGAAAAAGTCCCCATCAGGCTAATCTGGTGATCGTAAACGATACGCACATCAGCAATGTACACTGTACAGTCCGCTATGAGCCCAAGACGGATACATATATCATCAAAGATCATTCAACGAATGGTACCTATGCAGGCGGGGATAGATTGCAGAAAGGGATGTCGGTGAGATGTCCAGCGGGGACTGTCCTGAAACTTGCAGATGGGAGTACGGAGATCACTTTAGGATAAAAGGGTATAGGGGGACACGGCATGATACAAGAACGGTATCTCTGCGCATGCCGTGTCTCTTGTTTTAGGTATGTATGGAGAGGGGGAAAGAGATGGGACAGGGATATGATCTGTGTTTTTTTGACGATCGCGGCGAGTTGGTCATTGTGGATCTGGGCCGTTTTAGGAAACCTGGAGTCACGATCGGGCGGGATGCTGCCAGTGCGGATATCGTGTTGGAGTTTGAGAAGATATCCAGGATCCATGGCCGCTTTTTATTGATGCAGGATGGACTTTATTACCAGGATGATGACAGCTTGAATGGTACGATGATCGTGGACAATATGAGGAAGATCAGACTGCATCATACGACAAGGAGGATATTGGTAACGGAATCTTCTTTTTTTCGTATCGGGTCGGATGATACATATTTTCTGTTTTTTGTCAGAAAAGCACAGAAGAACAGAGGATGGAAAAAGATCGTGCTGAACGAAAAGCCTTTGAGTATTGGGCGGAGCCAGAGCAATGATGTGGTCTTACACCATCCCAGTGTGTCCAAGAGACATGCCCGGGTGGGTATGCGTGAGAAACAGCCGCAGATCCAGGATATGGGCAGCTACAATGGGACGAGGGTCAACGGCAGTTATATCCACGGGAGTGTCCGGCTCCACGATCATGATGTGATAGAGATCATGGATCATCAGATGATCTACTGTAAAGGGATGCTGTATTACCTCACCAGTGTGGAAGGGGTGCATCTGGTGGTGGAGGATCTGAGTAAAAGTGTCAATAATGGCCAGAAAAAGCTTTTGCAGCATATCAGCCTGGAGATCAAGAGCAACGACCTTGTGGCGATCATCGGAGGGTCGGGGGCTGGGAAGACTACCTTGATGAACGCGATCAGTGGTTTTGACCAGCAATGTACTGGCAGGATCTATTTCAGCGGCAATGACCTGAAGACGAATTTTAACAGTCTGAAAAATCTGATCGGCTATGTGCCCCAGCAGGAGATCATCTATGAAAATCTCACCCTGCACAATATGCTCTACTATACGGCCAAGATGAAGTTACCTCCGGATATGGATAAAAAGGAGATCGAGATGCGGATCGGGGAGGTCCTGAAGATGGTGGAGCTGTCGGAGCATGCGTCTACATATATCCGGAAACTCTCAGGAGGGCAGAAAAAGCGGGCCAGTATCGCGGTAGAGCTGCTGGCGGATCCGAAATTGTTCTTCCTGGACGAGCCTACCTCGGGTCTGGATCCGGGCACAGAAGAGAATCTGATGCAGTTATTGAACCATCTGTCTAAGACCAGGGATAAGACCACGGTCATCGTGACCCATACGACACAGAATCTCCATCTGTGTGACAAAGTGATCTTCATGGGCCCGGGCGGGTATCTGTGTTTTTACGGTCCTGTAGAGCAGGCAAAGATGTTCTTTCAGACAGACAGCCTGGTCGAGATCTATAACCTGATCGCAAAAGATCCTGTCATGTGGGCAAAACAGTTTGCCAGGATCATGCGGGAGGAACGGCAG
>CANTEW010000066.1 GCA_947652925.1 uncultured Lachnospiraceae bacterium | reverse complement strand
TGGCTCTGCGGGATATCGAGGAATGCCGTGCTTTTTTTAATGATGTGTGTACAGTCAATGAACTGCTGTCCATGTCCCAGCGGTTCGAGGTGGCGAAGATGCTGCGGGCTAAGCAGACGTATCAGGAGATAACAGAATCCACAGGGGCTTCTACAGCCACGATCAGCCGGGTGAACCGTTCTTTGAATTATGGAAATGGCGGTTATGATACGGTGTTCCAGAGATCAGACAAGAAGTGATAAATGGATGAAGATCCCGCTCGGTCAAGAGCGGGATCTTATGTTGTGAGTCAGTATATATGCTAATACACTGGAAGCGGCGATCAGGAGCGCTGCTGCATAGAAATATGCGGTCATATCCCCGCCTGTGAGGGGGATGACGATATATGTAGGGATCACGACGGCGCCGATGAGTTCCAGAGTCACAGCCACACCGCCTGCTGTCCCTGCATATTTTGGCCCGATCTCGGGGAACATGACCGGAAGGGACATCATGACGGAGATGATCCCGCTGCGCAGGCAGCCGTTTAAGAAGGAGGCTGCGTAAATGCCTGCAGCCGGGAGCATCACCATGAGCGCAGTGGCTGCTGCGGCCGCCAGCCCGATGATGCCCAGGAAGACTCCGGGGTTTTTGGATCTGGCTGACCATGTGGGGATCATGACAGATCCGATGATGGAGCCGATCATCAATACTGTGCCGAATGTGCCGGCCATGGATTCGGTGTACCCCTTTATGGTCGTCAGATACGCCACCTGGAAATTGGAGATCACTGTGGCGCCTCCCAGCAAGAGCATCAGGGAGAGGCCCATGAGCCATACATTCTTGCTCTTTAGAGAGTTGGCCAAGGCCTCTTTTACCGGAACGCTCTCGCCTGTTTGTTCGGTGTTGAAGTCCTCTTTATGGGTAAAGAGCATCCATGCCACAGTCACAGCAGTGCCTGCCACGGCCGTGATCATAAATGCAGACTCAAGATCTGGGAACAGGGCGGTGGTCGCATATGCCACAGCCATGGAACTGGTGGACCCAGCCATCAAGATCCCGATCACTTTGCCGAGTTTTTCCATGGGGTAGAGGGATGCAGCTATCTTGGAAAGGTTCCCGTTCAGCACGGTACAGCCCACCCCAGTCAGTACCATAGCGATGAACATGACGTTGCAGCCGTCTGTGGACAGGCGCAGGATGAAACCGACCGCTGTAGCAGCGTAACCCAGAAGGACCATGGGTTTGATCCCGAATCTGTCCACGAGGAGGCCCATGATGATGCTGAGGAAGATGGCCGGGATCATGGGTGCGGTCATGATACTGGAGAACTGTGTATCTGTCAGGCCGAATTTTTCATAGACCATAGATGGGACTGCGGCCAGCTGGTATTGCCCGTAATTGCCTAGGAACATCCCGATGAAGATCAGTGCTGTGATCAGCAGGACTGTATTTTTCTTTTTTTCCATATCGATCATCTCTCCGTAAAGTATCTTGGGCTCACGTTTCGGATCTCATCCATGATGCTATCGTTGACGCCAGGGAAGATGCTCCCTTCTCCGCCGTATGTGAGGCATGGGATGAAGCTCCCGCCAGGGGCGTATGTATCACATGCGTGGCGTACTTCGGCCCGGACCAAGTCTTCTGTCCAGTTTTCTATATCGATAAGTTGTGCATCGATCCCGCCCATGAAGATGATCTGGCCGCCGTACTCTTTCTGGAGCTTACAGATATCGTTTTGTGGGAGGACACCCTGCCAGATGTCGATCCCGATATCGATCATGTCAGGGACAAGTGGTCCGCAGAAGCTGTCTGAGTGGTGCATGATGATCACATTATTTTCTTTGAAATATCTGTAGATCTTTTCATAACGGGGTTTGAAGAACTCCCGCCATGTGTCGGGCTGCATAAATAGGCTGGTCTTGGAACCCCAGTCGTCATGGAACAGGACTACGTCCGGATGGAGGTTTTCTACCAGGAGCTTGGCATAGTCCAGTTTGTATCCTGTCAGATAGTCCAGCAGTCCATGCATGGAGTCCGGTTCTAGGAGAAGGTTCATCAGAGAATCTTCAAAACCCATCAGATAATGGGACATCTCAAAAAGCCCAGTGGCCATCAATGACATGGTCAGTCTGCCGTCGGCGTGGATAGCCTCCGCTTGTTTCTTTGCCTCTGTCCAATCCAGCGTGGCGTTTACGATGTCCGGAGCTTTTACATAGTCCTGCCAGCAAGTGATGTCTTTGCAGACTTTGTTCTCTTCGGTAACGATGGGCATGGCTCCAGGTTCATTTTCACCCCAATAGATCGTAACGCCCCAGGGATCTACGACAGATCTTCCCGGCTGTGCTACCAGAGTCATCGCCATCAGCGGGTCGAACACAGAACCGAATGGTTCCCATTCATTGACCAGCGCCTTTGGTGTTTTTTTGTTTACCAGTGCCAAAAAATTTTGTCTCGCGTTCATAGTCTTTCCTCCGTTTTTCTTTGTTCTGATCGGTCTGTTCCATGGTGATATGAAAAGTGTGGATCGTAAATCCATGAATGTGATCGTTTTTATATACGGGACAGGGTACAATGTGTAGGGAGGAAGGGAGGTAAGTATGAAGATAAACGGTGCTATGTTGCATTACCATATTTCTGAATATTTTGATATAGCTTATGCAAAATGCGGGCAGGAGATCTATGCCAGGTCGCCGGTCTTTTACAGTGATTTTTTTAATATGGACGGACACATTGTCCTGGTCACGTCTGCGGATATCCATCCCTGTGTCCAGCGGGTGCGGAACAGTATATTGATATGTCTGGATAAACCGGATCACCCGGTGGGGAGTTCTTTTAACGACCTGATCATCCTGAATGACCCTATGTCCAGCAAGATGATCTTGAATGTGCTGATGCATATCCTGGAGCTTTTTGACGAGTGAGACATGGAGCTGAACAGGATCTTGTATAAAACGATGGATTTCCAGGGACTCTTAGAATCTGCCAGTCGTTTTATGGGGACGGCTGTGTCGCTCCTGGACAGTGATTTTAATATATCGCGTATACCTCATCCCCTTATCTGGATAAGAAGTATGTAGACGAGTCCAACCGGCTCCCGCTCAAAGACGTGAACAGTCTGCTGTCTGCCCAGGGGTTTAAGGGACTTGAGTCTATCAAAGAGGGAGATCAGTTTTGCATGATGAGGATCTCTGCCAATAGTCCGACAGTCCCGATCCACAATATGAATTATTTCTGTTCGCAGACAGAACGTTTGTGGCCGGGGCTTACAGTGTGATGGATGAAAATGATATTGCTGTCCTGCTGGATCTTTCTCGATATCAGAGACAGGCGGAGAAGGATCTTGTCCAGGTGGTGGGAGTTTTTTTGAGAGAGAGCCGTCTGGCGGCGGGTTCCAGCCGGGTCTTTACGGATATCACGAGTATCCCTTCTGCGTATGTCCAGGCGTCTTTTGCGCTGGAATGGGGCAGCGGGGATGCTCCGGATGAGTTGTATCATTGTTTTGACAGATATGCGCTTGATTTCTTACAGCGTCATGGGAGCGGCCATTTTACGGCGGAACAGATCTGTCATCCGGGTATCCTGCGGCTGCTGGAACATGACAGGGTGAGTGGGACGTCTTTTTGCAGGACACTTTTTGCTTATGTGAGATCTAAGTATAATGCAGTGGCGGCGGCGAAAAGCCTGTATATCCACAGGAGTTCTTTTATCAATCGTATGGAACGGATCCGGGAGCTGGCTGGGCTGGATCTGGATGATCTGGATGAACGGACATATATATTGTTGTCTTTCCGGATCCTTAAAGATACATGTGCAGATATGATCTCTTATTGAGAAAAATTATCAGTAAATATAGTATTTTTATGTTGACTATACTGTCTTTTTCCTGTTTAATAGGAACGATAACGAAAGAACATTTCCGTTATTGAGACTATCAGGAGGAAAGGATGTGATAGAGCGTTGAAGCATCATAAGTTTTGGGCGTGGGCGGTCGTGCTCTGTTTTGCCATGACAATGTACACAGGATACAAACATAAGTAGGAGGAAGAGAAGATGATGGATATCTTTAAAATGGAGAGGTTGGGGATCTTTGTGGGCGGTGTGCTGTTTGGGACAGCGGGCGTGAAGCTTTTGTCCAGTAAAGATGCGAAAAAGGTCTATACAAATTGTGCTGCGGCTGCGCTCCGGGTCAAAGACTGCGTGATGGAGGTGGTCACCACGGTGCAGGAGAATGCCGAGGATGTACTGGCTGAGGCGAAGGTGATCAATGAGGAGCGGTATGCGAAAGAAGCGGAAGCCATGGAAGAAGACAGCGCTTGCGGTTGTGAAGGAGCTTGAGCAGAGCAGGAGGATGTGATTGAAGTTCTATATCAAACACGAGGCAAAAGGATATCTGCGTGTCCATATGGCACAGGCTTCCATGACCAGCAGGGAAGCGGACATCCTGCAATACCATCTGCAGGAGCAGCCCAACGTCGTCCAAGCAAAGGTCTATGAGCGGACGGCGGATGCCAGGGTCACCTATGTGGGCGACAGGACGGATATCGTGGACGTCCTGAAGAGGTTTTCTTATGAACGGGCCGATGTTCCCGAAGTCTTTCTGGATAACTCCGGAAGGGGGCTGGATCGGTCGTATAAAGAAAGATTGATACAGAAGATACTCCTGCGCGCGGGCAGCCGCCTGTTTGTGCCGCACCCGGTGCGGGCTTTTTTCATAGGGGCCAGGTCCCTCAAGTATATCTACACAGGCATACGCACGCTGTTGAAAGGACGACTGGAAGTTGAGGTCCTGGACGCAACGGCTATAGGCGTGTCTGTGTGCCGGGGGGATCTGAAGACGGCGAGTTCTATCATGTTTTTGCTGGGCATCGGTGAGCTTTTGGAAGAATGGACCCATAAGAGGTCTGTGGAGGATCTGGCGCGCAGTATGTCTTTGCAGGTGGAGAAAGTCTGGCTCAAGAACGGCGGTGAGGAAGTGCTGGTGCCGGCACGTGAGATATCCGTGGGAGACGAAGTCGTAGTACATATGGGGAATGTGGTCCCTTTTGACGGTGTTGTGACGGCAGGAGGAGCTATGATCGACCAGGCGTCTTTTACCGGGGAAGCCCAGCCGGTGAAAAAAGATCCCGGAGGCTATGTATATGCAGGCACTGTGGTCGAAGAGGGAGAGCTGACGATCCAGGTAAAAGAGATGGGTGACTCAACCCGGTACGAAAAGATCGTCGCCATGATCGAGGAGTCGGAGAAACTGAAATCTGCACTGGAAAGTAAAGCAGAGCATCTGGCGGACAGGCTGGTCCCCTATACATTTCTGGGGACGGGGCTTGTGTGGCTCCTGACGAGGAATGCGACGAACGCGGTCACAGTCCTGATGGTAGATTTTTCCTGCGCTCTGAAATTGGCCATGCCTATAGCAGTCCTGTCGGCGATCCGTGAGGCGGGTCTTTCCCATATCACAGTCAAAGGTGGAAAATACCTGGAGGCTGTGGCGGAGGCGTCTACAGTGGTGTTTGACAAGACCGGGACGCTCACGAAGGCCAACCCCACGCTGAAGAGCGTCATACCGTTCTGCCAGGAGGGACCTGATGAGCTGCTGCGTATAGCCGCCTGCCTGGAAGAACATTTTCCCCATTCCATGGCAAAAGCCGTGGTCAGAGGCGCGATGGAGCGGGGGCTGGAACATGAGGAGATGCATTCCAAGGTGGACTATATCGTGGCACATGGGATCTCTTCGTCTATCGACGGGAAGAAAGTGGTCATCGGCAGCCATCATTTTGTTTTTGAAGATGAGGGGTGTGTTGTGGATCCTGCATATCAGGAGACATTCGACAGTCTGCCCACGGAATATCCACATCTGTATCTGGCGATCGAGCGGAAACTGGCGGCCGTCATCTGCATCGAAGATCCTCTGCGGGAGGAGGCGGAGGCGGTGATCAGTTCCCTGAGGAAAACAGGGATAGAGAAGATCGTGATGATGACAGGGGACAGTGAGCGGACGGCACAGGCGGTCGCCCGGCAGATCGGGGTAGACAGCTATCATTCGGAAGTCCTGCCAGAGGACAAGGCGCGTTTCATCGAGGAGGAGAGGAAAGCCAACAGAAAAGTGATCATGATCGGGGACGGTATCAATGACTCCCCGGCCTTGTCTGCGGCGGATGCGGGGATAGCTATCAGCGATGGCGCAGAGATCGCCAGAGAGATCGCAGATATCACGATCTCAGCGGATGACCTTTACGAGGTGGTCACCCTGCGGCTCCTCAGTATGAGCCTTATGGAACGGATCCGGAAAAACTACAGGGCGATCGTGGGGATCAACACCGCGCTGATCTTACTGGGTGTGGGAGGCGTGCTGCAGCCTGCACCGGCGGCATTGATCCATAATATGTCTACGCTGGCGATCGCTCTGGAGAGCATGCGGGACCTGTTATAGTTTTTGGATATATGTGAGATCACAGGCAGGTCATGCATCCACGAAATGTCCCTGTATAAAATTTTCCAGAGGGCTTGCCTGGTCATAGGAAGATATGATGTCCTTTAAGACAGGGATGTACGGGGGTGTGCTTATGTCCTTACTGCGCACTTTGTGGTAGACCAGTCGAAAAGAACGGTTCCATTGGGAGTCCTGGCTTGAAAAGGCTGCAAACACCCCTTTTTTCAGTTCAGCTTCCACAAGCCTTGCGGAGATCAGGGTCAGGCACTGGTTTATCCGCAGGGCATTTTTTATGGCGTCCGGTGTGTGGACTTCAAAGGTGACTGTTATGTGGATCCCATGGGAGCCCAGGAAACGGTCCAGCAATTCCCTGGTGCCGCTCCCGGATTCCCGGATGACAAATTCCTGTTCCTGCAGATCGTCTATGTACAGAGTGTCCCGTGCGGCCAGGGGATGTTCCCCGCTGCAGGCCAGTACCAGGGGATCCTCCAGCAGAGGGATCGTGACCAGGTCAGGGCTCTTTACAAAGCCTTCGATGATCCCTGCGTCCAGATCCATATCGAGCAGCCGCTCTTCGATCTCCTGGCTGTTCCCCACAAATGCGTATACATCCAGATCAGGGAACCGGCTGCGGAACTGTCTTACCACTGGGGACAGGATGCTCCCGCCCACAGAGACAGTGGCCCCCAGGCGGAACTTTTCCCGTCGTTTCCTGGTGAGCATGTTCTCCTCCATCTGATCGAACTGGGAAGACAGCTGTTTGGCGTAGGTGTATAAGAGTTTTCCATTGTCCGTGATATAGAGTTTTTTTGCGTAGCGCTGAAAGAGCAAGGTGTGGTAATGTTCTTCCAGCTCATGGACCGCCTGGCTGACGGAGGGCTGTGTGATATAGAGATTTTTTGCGGCGGCGCTCATTTTTCCTGTCTCGACGACTTCTATGAATATCTTTAGGTGGCGCATGGTCATGGGATGGGTGTTCCTTTCTGATAGGAAATATTTATAACTTTTATAGGATTATAATATTTTACATATAATCATACAAGTGATATGATAAAAGAAAATATGGAAGAATATGGAGGAAGACATTCTATGGCTACGCTCACAGTAAGCAAAGAAGACGAAAAAAGGGTAAAGGCGCTGGGATTTCTCAGCAATAAAGGGACAGATGATTTCTCAGGGCGTGTGATCACGGTCAACGGAAAGCTCACCGCAGATCAGCATATTGCGATCGGAGAGGCCGCGAAAAGATTCGGGAATGGGAATGTGGTCTATACGGCCCGTCTCACCGCAGAGGTCCAAGGGATCCCTTATGAAAAGATCGACGCGTTCAGGGCATTTATAGAAGAGGCGGGTATGACCACTGGCGGAACAGGCGCGAAGGTACGGCCGATCGTCTCCTGTAAGGGGACGACCTGTCAGTATGGGCGGATCGATACGTTTGCACTGTCTGAGGAGATACACAAAGCTTTTTACGAAGGATACCGTCAGGTCAAGCTTCCCCATAAATTCAAGATCGCGGTAGGCGGCTGTCCAAATAACTGTATGAAGCCGGAATTGAACGATGTGGGTATCGTAGGCCGGCTGATCCCGAATTTCCAGGAAGAGATCTGTAAGGGATGCAAGAAGTGTTCTGTCATGAAAGTATGTCCTATGGGTGCGGCTAAAGTGGTGGATGGTATCCTGCATATCGATAAAGATATATGCAGCCAGTGCGGGCGGTGCGTGGGTAACTGTAACTTTGATGCCATCGCAGACGGGACGACGGGCTATAAGATCTATATCGGGGGCAGATGGGGGAAACATATATCCCACGGGAAGTTATTGGATAAAGTCTTCACTTCCCAGGAAGAAGTGTTAAAGACTGTGGAAAAGATCATCTTGTTCTACAAAGAACAGGGGGAACCCGGGGAGAGATTTGCACAGACCATCGCCAGGCTGGGATTTGATAAAGTGGAGGCAGAGATATTGTCGGATGATATCCTGGACAGGAAACAGAAGATCCTGGAGGCGGAATAAGATAATATGAGGATATGCGAAAAGGGGCGGCAGGACCGTCCCTTTCATTATCTGTCTCATTATTTGTAAGAAAATTTTGCGGCGACCTGCCGGGTATATTTTCGGGCCGGGTACTGATAGAAGAACAGATATCCCAGACCGGCCATGGCGGCTCCTAAGACCACATCTACTACTGAATGTTGTTTTAAGAACATGGTGGACAGGATGATGGTCAGCACCAGGACAAATGTCCCTCTTTTTACCCATATATGTCCGGCCAACGAGCGGCACCTGGAAACAGCCATGTAAGCGGCCAGGGAATTGAACACATGGATACTGGGGAGTATATTTGTAGAGGTATCTGTGGAATAGAGCCACCTTACCAGGTCCACACACAGGTTCGACCGGGCAAATGTCTCCGGTCGGAGCTGGTGGCCGTTAGGGTACAGATACGAAACGGCCAGAAAGACCGTCATCCCCATGCACAAGTTCTTGATATACGAGTAATACTCCTGCTTATCTTTATTGAAAAATATAAAGTAGACCAATGTAGCGGCCAAAAATGGGAACCACAGCATATACGGCACGATGAAAAATTCGCAGAAGGGGATATGATCATCGATGAACGTGTGGATGATGTGGTAGTCATGCTGGATATTTTTTTCCAGATAGCAGAATGCGGCCATGTAGAAAATGCCATAGAGTACGATGATACATCCATGTTTATGATCCATGACGGACTGTATGGCAGGGTGGACAGGGCGGGATGTTTTATCCTTATATTTGTTTACGGGATCCAATCTTTCACCTTCTCTTTTTTAGTAATCTATTCGGTAGCCACACATGTAATACCTTGTCATTATCATAACACTTTTGAGGCTTGTTTACAAACGAGGATCGAAAATTTTATAATAAATTAAGAGTCCGCATATTCATCTCTGGATGCCGGAGAGGATCTCATCGATCCATTCGTTCACATCATAAGTATCGCTGTCGAACAGACGGATGATCACGCCGTAGGGTTCTTCTTCGTTGGCAAAAGCGTTCGCTTCATCTGTATCTACATGCATGGATAATGCAAAATTTTTATGGACACGGACGACCACATCGGCGTAGATCAGGGCTCTTTCGTAACTCCTGGTCAGTACAAAGACAGTGTCGTTGTCTCTGACACGCATCTTGTAAGCCTGGGAAGGTGTCATATGGATATGTCGCTTGGCGACGATCACGCCTTTTTCAATGTCGATGGTGCTGTTGGGGCCGGAAAGTGTGCAGCCTGGGGTGCCTGCGATATCACCGGACTGGCGTATCATGGCGGGTATCCCCAGTTTTTTGGTATCGGTGAGTGAGAGTTCTATCTGTGTCTCTGGACGGAGCGGCCCCAGCAGGGCTATGTTCTCAAATTTCCCTTTTGGCCCGATGACAGTGACCCGCTCTTTGGCCAGGAATTGTCCTGGCTGGCTCAATCCTTTATCGAAGGTGAGTTCAGAACCTGTCCCAAATAGTTTTTCGAAATCTTTTTTGCAGATATGTATGTGTCTGGCAGATGTCTCGATCGGAATCTTGATACCCATATCATTGCAACCTTTCTTATTCTGAGTTTATTTTGAGATGCTCTACTATTATACTCTAGACTGTCGGCAACGGCAAGGATAATATGCAGATAAAACTTATGAAAAAAGTATTATTTTTTTGATCTTACTATTGTAAAATAAGTGGCCATTCGTTAAAATGATAAATGGTCATGCATGGTCTGAGCTGTCAAGGGGTGTAGAGCGTGTCTTAAAAATGCTTTATGTCAACCGTAAGTCACAATTTGTGGGAGATCTGACCCGAATGAAGGCGGCGTAGCAGGCTACGGCAACTGGATAAGGGGCAGATATACCGCAAAGTGGGGCGTACGGATGGCGTGAATGATTTTTAAGACACGCTCTAGAAGATATCAACTGACAGGGAGGACTGTTATGGATAGAAAAAATATATGTATATGTGCTTTTATCGTTATATCCTGCTTATTGTGTGCCGGCTGCGGAAAAAGTGACAGAGAGACGGTCTTTGCGATGTCTGATACTGTATCGGACCAGGATGCGGAGCGTATGACAGTGGATCGGGATACGCTGCGCGCTGTGATCGAGGAAGCCCTGGCATCCGTGGGGACAGAGCCGGTGATAGAGGTCACATGCAGCTGCACAGGGGAGACCCAGGTGCAGCAGGTGGATGGAGAAGTCATTGGGCAGATCGGTGAGCAGGCCGCGGCGGGTCATGGAGCAGGAGCGGAGGGCAAGGTAGATATCAATACTGCGGATATCTCTGCCCTGCAGAGCCTGAACGGCATCGGGGAGACGAGAGCGCAGGCGATCGTCTCTTACCGGGAGAGTTACGGGGCGTTTCAGTCGATCGAAGATATCAAGCAGGTAGACGGCATCAAAGACGGCATATTTAACAAGATCAAAGACGAGATCTCAGTGGGATAAAAATTTCAGATAGATAGAGAGGTATCATTCATGAGTAAAAGGGTACTGGTGGTGGACGACGAGAAATTGATCGTGAAGGGCATACGTTTTAGCCTGGAACAGGATGATATGCATGTGGATTGCGCTTATGACGGCGAGGAAGCGCTGGAACTCGCCCAGGAGAACCATTACGATATCATCCTGCTGGATCTTATGCTGCCCAAGATGGACGGGTTGGAGGTCTGTCAGCAGATCCGGGGATTTTCCAATGTGCCGATCGTGATGCTGACGGCGAAAGGTGAGGATATGGATAAGATCCTTGGGTTGGAATACGGGGCAGACGACTATATCACAAAGCCCTTTAATATCCTGGAGGTAAAGGCACGGATCAAAGCGATCATGCGCCGGGCGCATCAGGAGGGGGATCCGCGGGAAAAGGCCAAGACGATAGAAGTGGGTGAGCTGCGCCTTGACTGTGAGGGACGGCGTGTATTTATCTCGGGAAAAGAGATCAATCTGACGGCAAAGGAATTTGATGTGCTGGAACTGCTCATCTTCAATCCGAATAAAGTGTACAGTCGGGAAAATCTCCTGAACATCGTGTGGGGGTATGAATATCCGGGTGATGTCCGTACTGTGGACGTACATATCCGCAGGCTCAGGGAAAAGATAGAGGCAAATCCCAGCGAGCCCAGATATGTGCATACAAAATGGGGTGTGGGATACTATTTCCAGGGATAGGGCGTGCGTGAGATGCCGAGAAAAAGATCTACTTTTTTTAACAGTGTGCGGTTCCGCATCATGATCATCATGATCGTGATGGGTATCGTACCCAGTCTGATCATAGCGAAAACGGTCATACACTCGTATGAAAAACGTGCCGTCTCCCTGCGTATCAGCAATGTGCGCAACCAGTGCGATATCCTGTGCGATCAGCTTGTGGGTGTGGGATATCTGGAAGACCCTGCATCAAAGGTTATCGAGAGGCAGCTGGAAGTACTCTCCAATGTCTATAGCGGGAGGATCTTGCTGATCAATGATTCTTTTAAGATCATCAAAGATACCTATGGGCTGGACGAGGGGAAGACAATGGTCGCCGCTGACGTGATACGGTGTCTGCAGGGACAGGTCACCAGTGATTACAATAAGAAAAATAAATATATAGAATTGACAGTCCCGGTCAAAGACCCGGAACAAAAAGCGTTGAAGGGTGTCATGCTCATCAGTATCTCTACCGGAGAGATCGCGTCGTCGATCGAGTTTTTGGAGAGGAATGGGATGCTGTTCTTGGCGATCACGACCTTAACGGTGGTGCTGATCTCCTATGTGGCTTCCCGTGCATTGGTAAAACCTTTCGATAAGATCACGAAAGCGATCGAGGAGATCACAGACGGGTATCAGAAAGAAGATATACTCGTAGAGGATTATACGGAGACAGAGCTGATCACCGATGCATTCAATAAAATGCTGAACCGGATGAAGATCCTGGATGAATCCAGACAGGAGTTTGTCTCAAATGTATCCCATGAACTGAAGACGCCCATGACTTCTATGAAAGTGCTGGCGGATTCCCTGGTGGGGCAGCAGGGTGTCCCGGAGGAGCTGTACCAGGAGTTCCTGCAGGATATCACCGTAGAGATCGATCGGGAGAGCAAGATCATCACAGATCTTCTCTCACTTGTAAAACTGGATAAAAAAGTCTCCGATCTTCGGATCGTACATCTGAATATCAACGATCTTCTGGAGCTCATCTTGAAGAGGCTCCGTCCCATCGCGGATAAGCGCAATATAGATCTGATCTTGGACAGTTTCCGCCCGGTGGAGGCCGATGTGGATGAGGTGAAGTTCACATTGGCTGTCTCCAATCTGGTAGAGAACGGGATCAAGTATAACGTGGATGATGGCTGGGTGCGGGTATCTCTGGATGCAGACCATAAATATTTCTATGTGATGGTCGCCGACTCGGGCATGGGTATCCCAGAGGACTCTTTGGAGAGGATCTTTGAACGGTTTTACCGGGTGGATAAATCCCATTCCAGGGAGATCGGGGGGACGGGCCTGGGGCTGGCTATCGCCAGGAGTGCCGTGATGATGCATCACGGGGTACTCAATGTGGACAGCAAAGAAGAGGAAGGGACGACCTTTACAGTCAGGATCCCTTTATCTTATATCCCATAGAGTGGATCTGGGGATCGTTAAAAGGATGGGGATGAGAGTGCCATGAAAAAGTGGATCTGTCTGTTTTTTTTGATACAGGCCGCATTGACAGGATGTTCCCTGGGCGGATCTGATGGTGCTGGCGCGGAGTCAGATTATTATTTTTATCATATTGATGAGACAAAGACAGAGTTGGTAAAAGCGGTCTATACGCCGTCTAAAGAGACTACGGAAGCCATGATCCAGGACTTTATGAAGCTTCTGAACGATAAGGAACATGGGGATAAAGATATCAGCCTGCTCCCGGAAGGGGTAGAGATCGTTACCCATAGTGTCCACGACAAAGTGCTGAATCTGGATTTTAACAAAAGCTATCTGGAGATGGACGCGGCCAGAGAAGTGCTGGCCCGGGCGGGAGTGGT
>CANTEW010000065.1 GCA_947652925.1 uncultured Lachnospiraceae bacterium | reverse complement strand
CGCTGTAGCAATTACTTTTTTCTTCATCATACTACACTTCTCCTTTTCCTTTGGTCATTTTGCATGATCTTGCTACCCATTTCAAGGGGGATGGTAGCATTTTTCATATAAAAAGTAAATGCGTCTATGTGTGGAGATTATACCTGTTTGGGTGTTTATAAGAAAATAGTTGAAGTCAGGACGCATTATGGTATATAATAGGCTAAAATATAAAAATTTCGTAAAAATATACAAATTACTTATAAACTATTATACAGATCGTCATATGAGGGAAGGGTGGGATGTACAAAATGCCTGATCTTTTGTTTTCAGTATTTCCAAACGAACGGTTTATAGACCTGACATTATTTCAAAATGGGTATGAAAAGTGTGCGCCTATGCATGGATACGGGCCAGGTGTACGGAATCATTACTTATTTCATTATATCATCTCCGGCAAAGGTACATTCAGGACGAATGATAAGGATCTGGACCATACAGATCATCATCTGTCAGGCGGTTCCGGCTTTCTCATCGAGCCGGGGTATGTGAACCATTATTGGGCGGATGGGGATGACCCGTGGGAATATATCTGGGTTGAATTTGGCGGCCTGCGGGCCGGGGCGTATGTGGAAGCGGCGGGATTGTCCCAGACCCACCCGGTCTATGAGCCGCAGCACCCTGCGGACGGGGACAGACTGCAGGAGGAGATGTTCGCGATCGTAAAAGCCGGGGAAGCGTCCACCTTGTATCAGATTGGACATCTGTATCTGTTCATGGATACCCTGATCCGCACTTCAAGATCTAGAAAACAGGTATTGGGCGGGAAACTCAGGGAGTTTTATGTCAGAGAGGCGATCAGCTATATCGAGCAGCATTATGCAGAGGATCTCACAGTAGAGAGATTGGCTCAGATCTGCAAACTGGACAGGAGTTATTTTGGGAAAGTGTTCAAATCAGTGGTGGGGCAGTCGCCCCAGGGATTCCTGCTCCGGTACCGTATGGAGAAAGCTGCGGAGGCTCTGGTACTCACCTCATCGTCCATAGCGGATATCAGCGTTTCGGTGGGATATAGCGATCCTATGCATTTTTCCAGGGCTTTTAAGAGTGTATACGGGGTAGCGCCCAGAGAGTACCGGAAGGAGAATCGATTGATGGATGGCGGTGTTTTTAAAATGACCGAGGTGTGATCGGCCGAAGATATTGCACTGGGATTTTTTATATGTTAAAATAAAGTATCAGAAAATTTTAGAGGCTGATCATTTACAAACCAGTGGAGTGGAATGAAACGTATGTTGTTACAGAAAAAAATTTTAGTTGTTGAAGATAATATGCTCAACCGGGAGATGCTGTGTGAGATCTTATCTTCGACATACGAAGTCCTGGAAGCAGAAAATGGACAGGAAGCACTCGATATCTTGGAAAAACATTGGGAAGGGATCTCATTGATCTTGTTAGATATAGTCATGCCGGTCATGGATGGGTATGCGTTCCTTTCCAGGACCAGATCTGACCCTGATTATTCAACGATCCCGATCATAGTGACAACACAGAGCGATACGGAGGCTGACGAAGTGGCTGCTCTGTCCCATGGTGCGACGGATTTTGTAACGAAGCCTTATAAACCTCAGATCATCTTACATCGTGTGGCGAGCATCATCCATCTGCGCGAGACTTCTGCCATGATACAGCGGGTACAGTACGACCGATTGACGGGGCTCTACAGTGAAGAGTTTTTTTATCACAGTGCCAATGATATCGTCCGTAAGAATCCACAGCAGGAATATGATCTGCTCTGCTCGGATATCGAGAACTTTAAATTGGTCAATGATATATACGGTATCGCTGCCGGGGACAGACTTTTGTGTAAAGTAGCGGAAGTCTATAGAGAGATCGCAGGCGAATGGGGTATCTGCGGGCACTTGAATGCAGATAAATTTGTCTGTCTGATCGAACGTCATCATCTGGAATATACGGATGCCTTTTTCAGCAGGATCAATGAACAGATCCGTTCCCTGACAAATATGAAGAATCTTGTCATGAACTGGGGGTTGTACCAGGTAGGGGACAGGTCTCTCTTGGTAGAGCAGATGTTTGACAGGGCGCTCATGGCCGCCCGCAGTATCTGGGGTCAGTATGGGAGATATTTCATGCTGTTCGACGATGAGATGCATGACAGGCTGGCGCGGGAACAGGCGATCACGGATGTGATGGAGACGGCTTTGGATGAAGAACAGTTTGAGATCTATCTGCAGCCCCAGTATGATGTGAAAAGGGATCATTTGTCAGGGGCAGAAGTATTGATCCGTTGGAACCATCCGGAGTGGGGATTCCAGTCCCCTGGTGTGTTCATCCCGCTTTTTGAGAAAAATGGTTTTATCACGAAGCTGGATCAATTTGTATGGAGCCGTGCCTGCGGGGTCCTGCGGGAATGGGGGGACAGAGGGTATCCGGACATCCCTTTGTCGGTCAATGTCTCCAGGGCGGATATCTATAACATCAATCTGCCGGATATACTGATGGACATGATCCAGAGGTATGGCGTCCCTCCGGAAAAACTGCATCTGGAGTTGACGGAGAGTGCTTATACAGAGAGTCCTGATCAGATCATTGAGAATGTGGGGAAACTCCGCAGATTGGGATTTCTTTTCGAGATGGATGATTTTGGGAGCGGATATTCTTCTCTCAATATGCTCAATAACCTGCCCATAGATGTGTTGAAATTGGATAAGGAATTTATCCGGAACGAGACGGCGAAAGCGGTCACTCCGGGCATTTTGTATTTTGTCATACAGATGGCCCACTCTATGGATCTGCATGTGGTGGGTGAGGGTGTAGAGACAAAAGAACAGCTGGAGCGACTCAGTCAGATCGATTGTGATTATGCCCAGGGTTATTATTTTGCAAAACCTATGTCGTGTACGGATTTTAATACTTTTGTAAAAGATACAAAAAAGGGATAGTATTTTTGGCAGATTAATGATAAGATGTGTAAGCGTGGATAAATAGAAACGAATTAGGAGGGATCAAAGATGGCCACAAGAGGCAGAAAGAAAAAAAATCTATCATTGGAAGAAGAATTGACTGCTCTGGCAGAAGAGATGAACGAATGTGAAAGACAGATAAAAGATCTTACTGATCGGAAAAAAGAACTAAAGCAGCAGATCGAACAGAAAGAGATGGAAGCCCTTTACCAGGCGGCTATGGAATCAGGAAAAAGTATCGAGGAGACGATCTCCCTTATCCATGGAAATATGGAACAGGGATTTTGAAAAAAGAGACCGCTATGAGAAAGATATTTCCGTAGCGGTCCTTTTTCTATAGAACTAAGAAAGTTTCTGTATCCAGATCCCTGCGCAGATTTTTTTGTCAGATGTGTACAGATCTATGAGGCGTACACGGTGTGTATGTGGATCAGATCTGGGTGCAGCTGGCGGAAGATCGGCCAGAAAGATGGGAGGGGACTTTCCGAGAGTGTTCTCTATATGGAAGGAGGTATCTATGGACAGTCTGACGATCGGGAGCCACATCTCTTCGGCGAAAGGCTATGAGGCTATGGGGAAGACGGCCGTTTCTATGGATGCGGATACATTCGCCTTTTTTACCCGGAATCCCCGGGGCGGGAAGGCGAAAGAGATCAAGCCGCAGGATGTGGAAAAGTACAAAGAGATCGCGCAGAGATATCATTTTGGAAAGATCGTAGCCCATGCGCCCTATACGATGAATGCATGCGCGGCGAAAGAGGATCTGCGGGAATTTGCCAAGAACACGATGAAAGACGACCTGGAACGTATGGAATACATCCCGGGGAATTACTACAATCTCCACCCAGGCAGCCATGTAGGCCAGGGGGCACAGACAGGCATCGTGAAGATCGCTGAGATCTTAAACCAGGTGCTGGATCCTAAATGGGGTACCACTGTCTTGCTGGAAACCATGGCCGGCAAGGGCACAGAGGTGGGGAAGACTTTTGAAGAGCTGCGGCAGATCATGGATCTGACCGAATGTAAGGAGAGATTGGGGGTCTGTCTGGACACCTGTCATGTGTGGGACGGCGGATATGATATCGTCCATGACCTGGACGGGGTGGTACAGGAATTTGACCGGGTGATCGGGCTGGAGCATCTGAAAGCCATCCATTTAAATGACAGTCAAAATCTTATGGGCAGCCATAAAGACCGGCATGCGAAGATCGGAGAGGGGCAGATCGGACTGGAGGCGCTGTCGGCGGTGACGAGGCATCCCGCATTCAGGCATCTGCCCTTTATCCTGGAAACGCCTAACGATGAGGCAGGATGGGCACAGGAGATCCGTATCCTGCGGGAGAGGGCCGCGTCATGAGAGCGTTCTGGATCACCCAGTCTGTCTATCTGTTCCGTCTCCTGGGGGCGGCAGTCTGTGGCATCTGTATCGGTTATGAGCGGGAGAACAATCTGAAGATGGCTGGTATCCGTACACATGTGATCGTGGCTCTGACGGCTTCGCTGATGATGATCATATCCAAGTACGGATTTTCGGATGTGCTGGGGAAGACAGGTTTCCGCCTGGATCCGTCCAGGATCTCGGCGGGCGTCGTAACGGCTGTGGGTTTTCTGGGAGCCAGCGTGATCTTCACCCACAAGATGAATGTGAGCGGCCTGACGACGGCGGCCGGTATCTGGGCCACGGTGGGGATCGGGATGGCCTTCGGCACAGGTATGTATGTGGTGGGGATCGCCGCAACTTTGTGCGTGGTATTTCTGCAATTCCTCTCACATAAGGATTTTCAGCTCTTAAAGACAACAAAAGTAGGAAAACTCACGCTGCAGATCGATCAGTCCAGGGATGTGGACTGTATCCTGGAAAATATCTTTATGAAAAAGAAGATCAAGATCGAAAATATCTATGTGAAAAAAGTGGATCAGGATATGCTGCTGCTGAAATTATATGTGAAGTTCCCCACAAGGTATCAGCTGGAGGATGTGCTGCGCTTTCTGAAAGAAACGCCGGAGATCCTCTCTTTTGATATATGATGGATATATAGCGTATTCTTTTGATACGGCAGGTCTTAGAGCGTGTTTGAAAACCTTAAATATCCTTAGATCATAGAAAATTTACAGATAATAGATGAGTACATCCCAAAAACAGCGTTTTGAGGGGGCCGGGTGAGATCCGTGATCCCCCGGCGCTTTTGGTACTTTTCTCGTGGAAAAGTACACATCCAAGGTGCTATGTGCCAGTGGCACATGTCCAGCACGGACCGGAACGGAGCGTAGATCAACGCGGCAGATGGCAAAATAGGCGGTATGATCGATACAGAGATCAGCTTGTTGACACACTATATCATTTCAGGGTCTGCCGTATTAAATATAAAATAATGAAAAAATGTCTTGCAAAAACCCTAGTGTTTTGGTATGATATACCCATAAGTTAGAATGAACTAACTAAATAAAAAAGAAAGAAGGGATGGCCATGAGCGTAGTGATCATTGGAGGACATGACCGTATGGTCTGTAACTATAAAAATATCTGTAAAAAATATAAGTGCAAGGCAAAAGTCTTCACACAGATGCCGGGAGATCTGAAAAAACAGATCGGATCCCCAGATCTGTGTGTGCTGTTCACAAACACGGTCTCCCATAAAATGGTAAAATGTGCGCTGGAAGAGACAAAGAAGAAAGAGGTGGAAGTGGTGCGCTGCCATAGCAGCAGCGGGTCTGCACTGGAGCAGATATTGGAAGATCATTGTGCGTGAAAAGGATATAAAGGAACAGATCTGTCACAATGGACACTCTTGAAAGACTTTGCGAGATCTTAAATCTTTTCATTTTCGTCTGTTTTCATCAAAAAAACTTGACACAGTCAGGGATATACGGTATGATGGGCAGGATGATCATGTAGGATATAAGGAAAATGCCGTGCGGAGATAGGGAGAGCATGTATGGCTTTTGAGAATCTGAGCGAGAAACTGCAAAATGTATTCAAAAATCTGCGGAGTAAAGGAAGGCTGACAGAGGCTGACGTGAAAGCGGCTCTCAAAGAAGTGAAGCTGGCTTTATTGGAAGCGGATGTGAACTTCAAAGTCGTCCGGCAGTTTGTGAAGTCTGTCCAGGAACGTGCGATCGGACAGGATGTGATGAACGGCCTGAATCCGGGACAGATGGTCATCAAGATCGTCAACGAGCAGTTGGTGGAGCTGATGGGAAAAGAGACCGCAGAACTGCCCATATCCCAGGGGGGTATGACAGTCCTCATGATGGCAGGGCTGCAGGGCGCGGGCAAGACGACCACAGCCGCCAAACTTGCGGGAAAACTGAAGTCCAAAGGCAAGACCCCTTTACTGGCAGCCTGTGATGTATACCGGCCTGCGGCCATCACCCAATTGCAGGTCAATGGTGAGAAACAGGGTGTGGAAGTGTTCTCCATGGGAGACAAGCATAGTCCTGTGGATATCGCGAAGGCTGCGGTGGAACACGCGAAGAACAACGGCCAGAATGTGGTCATACTGGATACAGCCGGTCGTCTCCATATTGATGAAGGGATGATGCAGGAGCTTGCGGATATCAAAGAACAGATAGAGGTGGACGCCACTGTCTTGGTGGTGGACGCCATGACCGGGCAGGATGCGGTGAATGTGGCCGAGTCCTTTCAGGAGAAGGTGGGCATTGACGGGGTGATCCTGACGAAATTGGACGGGGATGCCCGGGGCGGTTCAGCCTTATCCATCCGGACGGTCATCGGAAAACCTATTTTCTA
The DNA here is from genome assembly GCA_947652925.1 of uncultured Lachnospiraceae bacterium. Lineage (GTDB taxonomy): Bacteria > Bacillota > Clostridia > Lachnospirales > Lachnospiraceae > MGBC164599. Next base: position 6,970 of record CANTEW010000065.1, on the reverse strand, counting down.
TGTGGGGATGGGTGAGAAACTCTCGGATCTGGAACAATTTTATCCGGAGAGGATGGCTTCCAGGATCTTAGGGATGGGTGATGTCATGAGCCTGATCGAGCGTGTAGAAGCGCAGGTCGATGAGGAAAAAGCCCGTGAGATGGAGAAAAAGTTCAAAAGAGCGGAGTTCGGCTTTGACGATTATCTGGAGAGCATGGAACAGATGAAGAATATGGGCGGTCTGCAGAGTGTCCTGAGCATGCTCCCTGGCGTGGGGGGCAAGATGAAAGAGCTGGAGAGTATGATCGATGAGAAGGATATGGCGCACAAAGAAGCCATCATACTTTCTATGACGCCTGCGGAGAGAGCGGATCCATCGCTCTTGAACGTGTCCAGGAAGAACAGGATCGCGAGAGGCTGCGGTCTGGATATCTCAGAAGTCAACCGGATGGTCAAGCAATTTGAACAGGCCAGGAAGATGATCAAGAAGATGCCCGCATTGATGGGGGCGAAAGGCGGAAAAAGAGGCGGTTTCCGGCTGCCTTTTTAAATAGATACAATTGATCTAGAAAAATGGAGGGAAAGAAAAATGGCAGTAAAGATCAGATTGAGGAGAATGGGGCGTAAGAAAGCACCTTTTTATAGGATCGTGGTTGCAGATTCCAGATCTCCGAGGGATGGAAAATGTATCGAAGAGATCGGGACATACGATCCGAATTGCGATCCCAGCGCTTTCAAAGTAGATGAAGAGAAAGCAAAGAAATGGCTTGCCAACGGAGCTAAACCGACTGAAACAGTGGGCAAGATCCTCAAACTGGCCGGGATTGAAAAATAAGACCATAGCGCATCACGCCAGGGAGGGATGATATGAAAGACTTGGTGGAAGTGATCGCAAGATCTCTTGTGGAGGAGCCAGATGAGGTGGTCGTGACAGAGACCGAACGGGAGGATGCCATCTATGTGGAATTGCAGGTTGGCGCTTCTGATATGGGGAAAGTCATCGGCAAACAGGGTCGTATCGCGAAAGCTATACGTACAGTGGTCAAAGCCGCATCCTCGAAGGCGGACAAGAAGGTTATTGTGGATATTTTGAAGGCTAATGAAAGCTGAGGCTGTCTCAAAAGAGTTTTTTGGGACAGCCTTACTTTGGTTCATAGGTTGGGAGAGAACAAGGAGTTTCAGCTATGGAAGCGATGCTGCAAGTAGGAGCGATCGTGAAAGCGCACGGGGTCAGGGGAGAGGTGAAAGTATTCCCTACCACAGATTCGCCCCAGCGTTTTTTTGATCTTGACAGTGTTTACCTGGATACAGGCAGAGGTGATCTCCAGAGATTAGAGGTCCAGGGGGTAAAAGCAGTCAATAAATTTGCTGTTTTGAAACTCCAGGGGATCGACAGTATGGATGAGGCTGAAAACTACAGAGGCAGGACTCTGTGGGTCTCCAGGGAAGAGGCACAGCCCCTTATGGAGGATGAATATTATATCGGCGACCTGATCGGTATGGAGGTCATCCTGGATGATCAGAGGCCTTTTGGCACCTTGAGAGATGTGATGGAGACAGGGGCCAATGACGTATATGTGGTGGAGACGCTCCAGGGGAAGGAAGTGCTGCTCCCGGCGATTGGGGAGTGTATCCTGGATGTGGATGTGGAGGCAGGTGTGATGACTGTCCATCTGATGGACGGTCTGCTGTCTTAGTTTTTGATCTGTGACGGGAGAGGAAAATGAGATATCATATATTGACTTTATTTCCCGAGATGGTCATGCAGGGGCTGCACGCCAGTATCATCGGGCGGGCGGCTGACCGGGGTGTGATCAGTCTGGAGGCGGTGAACATCCGCGACTATGCAGATAATGAGTACGGCAAGGTGGATGATTACCCCTATGGGGGCGGGGCGGGTATGGTGATGCAGGCGGAGCCGATCTACCGGGCGTATAGAGCCGTGGCTGACCGTTTGGAAAGATCACCCCGGGTCCTGCATATGACCCCCCAGGGTCAGGTATTTACCCAGCGCATGGCGGAAGAGTTTGCCGGGGAGGAGGACCTGATCTTCTTATGCGGCCACTATGAAGGGATCGATGAGCGGGTGTTGGAGGAGATCGTCACAGATCATGTGTCCATTGGGGATTATGTCCTCACTGGCGGTGAGCTGCCGGCCATGGTGATGATCGATGCCATATCGAGGATGATCCCTGGCGTCCTGAACAACCAGGGATCGGCTATGTCCGACTCTTTCCAGGACGGATTGCTGGAATATCCCCAGTACAGCCGTCCCAGGGAGTGGCGTGGGCGGGAAGTGCCGGAGATCCTGCTGTCCGGGCACCATGCCAACGTGGAGAAATGGAGACATGAACAGTCTCTTCTGCGCACACGTGAACGGAGGCCGGATCTGTTAGGAGAATAGTGAACGACCATATCGAAGGAGGAAATAAAGGAGGAGATAGAATATGGCTCAGTTGTGGGGAGGGCGTTTTACAAAAGAGACAGACCAGCTGGTCTACGCGTTCAACGCCTCCATTTCCTTTGACCAGAAGTTATGTGAACAGGACATACGCGGGAGCATCGCCCATGCGACTATGCTGGCGAAACAAGGCGTGCTGACTGCGGAAGAGAAGACGGCGATCGTGGAGGGCCTGGAAAGTATCCGGGAAGACGTCCGTTCAGGAGAGCTGAAGATCAGTGAGGACTTTGAAGATATACACAGTTTTGTGGAAGCGACTCTGACTGAACGTATTGGGGATCCGGGAAAGAAACTGCATACAGGAAGGAGCCGCAACGATCAGGTGGCGCTGGATATGAAACTTTATACCAGAGATGAGATCCTGATCTTGGATGGTCTTCTGAAAGGATTGCTGCAGGCGCTCTTGAAGATCATGGAAGAGAACCTGGTTACATACATGCCGGGTTTTACCCATCTGCAGAAAGCGCAGCCGATCACGCTGGCCCATCACATGGGGGCCTATTTTGAGATGTTCAAACGTGACAGAGGCCGTCTGTACGATATCTACCACAGGATGGATACGTGCCCGTTGGGATCCGGCGCCCTTGCAGGCACCACCTATCCCTTGGACAGAGAACACACGGCGGGCCTCCTGCATTTTGGCAGCGCTACATTGAACAGTATGGATTCTGTATCTGATCGGGATCATCTGATCGAGCTTTTGGCGGCGCTCTCTACGATCATGATGCACCTCAGCCGTTTTTGCGAGGAGATCATCATCTGGAATTCCAATGAATATCAGTTCGTGGAGATCGATGACGCTTACAGCACAGGCAGCAGCATCATGCCCCAGAAGAAAAATCCGGATATCGCGGAATTAGTCAGGGGAAAGACCGGACGTGTGTACGGCGCTCTCATAGCTCTCCTTACGACGATGAAAGGATTGCCTCTGGCATATAATAAAGATATGCAGGAAGATAAGGAGCCGGTCTTTGACGCTGTGGATACGGTGAAGGATTGTCTGATCCTCTTCACAGGCATGATCAGCACGATGGTGTTCAGGAAAGAGCGCATGGAAGAGAGTGCAAAGAATGGTTTCACGAATGCCACGGACGCGGCAGACTATCTGGTAAACCACGGGGTGCCTTTCAGGGATGCACATGGCATCGTGGGGCGGTTGGTCCTCTACTGTATCGAGAAGGATATCTCCCTGGATGAGCTGTCACTGGAAGAATACAGGAAGATCAGCCCAGTGTTTGGAGAGGATATCTATAAAGCCATCAGTATGGAGACTTGTGTGGAACGCCGGACCACCCTCGGCGCGCCGGGGAGGGATGCTATGAAGACGGTGATCGGCTTTTGCAGAGAGTATTTAGATAAAGAATGACAGGAGGAGAGCTGCAAAGATGAGCGAGAAATTGAAAGTTGGTATCTTAGGAGCGACAGGCATGGTGGGACAGCGGTTTATCTCTTTGCTGGAGGGGCATCCCTGGTTTGAGGTGACCACTCTGGCCGCCAGCGCCAGGAGTGCGGGAAAGACCTATGAAGAGACGGCCGGCCCCCGCTGGAAAATGGATACACCCATGCCGGAAGCTGTAAAGAAGATCAAGGTCATGAACGTAAATGAAGTGGAGAAGGTGGCGGCCCAGGTAGACTTTGTCTTTTCGGCGGTGGATATGTCAAAAGATGAGATCCGGGCCATCGAGGAAGCTTATGCAAAGACAGAGACACCCGTCGTGTCCAACAACAGCGCCCATCGGTGGACGCCTGATGTGCCGATGGTGATCCCGGAGATCAATCCGGAGCATTTTGATGTGATCAAGTTCCAGAAAGAGCGTCTGGGGACGACCAGAGGATTTATCGCGGTAAAACCCAATTGTTCGATCCAGAGTTATGCGCCGGTGCTGACTGCATGGAAAGAGTTTGAGCCATATGAAGTGGTCGCTACCACATACCAGGCGATCTCCGGGGCCGGGAAGACTTTTGCAGACTGGCCGGAGATGGAACACAACATCATCCCTTATATCGGCGGGGAAGAAGAAAAGAGCGAGAGAGAGCCGCTGAAATTGTGGGGAAAGATCGTGGACGGTGTGATCGAGACGGCGAAAGAGCCTGTGATCGCCTGCCAGTGCGTGCGCGTCCCGGTATTGAACGGACATACGGCAGCGGTCTTTGTCAAATTCAGAAAGAGACCGGCGAAAGAGCAACTGATACAGGCGCTGCGCGACTTTAAGGGCATCCCTCAAGAGCTTGCGCTCCCCAGTGCGCCGGAGCAGTTTATCCAGTATCTGGAAGACGATGCCCGCCCCCAGGTGTCAGAAGATGTGGATTACGAAAACGGCATGGGCGTGTCCGTGGGAAGACTGCGGGAAGATCTCGTGTACGACTATAAATTCATCGGCCTGTCCCATAATACGGTGCGCGGGGCTGCCGGAGGTGCGGTACTCTGTGCGGAGACATTGAAAGCCCAGGGATTTATCTCCAAAAAGAAAGATCGATAACATGTCAAAAGCTTTATATATAGCAGAAAAACCAAGCGTTGCCCAGGAGTTTGCAAAGGCTCTGAAGATAAACGGAGCCAGACGCAACGGATATCTGGAGTCGGACGATGCGATCGTGACCTGGTGCGTAGGGCATCTGGTGACTATGAGCTATCCGGAAAAATATGATATGAAGTACAAAAGGTGGGGGCTGGAGACCCTGCCTTTTTTGCCTGGAGAGTTTCTCTATGAGGTGATCCCCTCCGTCAAGGATCAGTACGATATCGTCAGCGGGCTGCTGAACCGCCCGGATGTGGATACGATCTATGTATGTACGGACTCCGGACGGGAGGGCGAATATATCTACCGCCTGGTGGAGCAGATGGCCCGGGTGAGAGGAAAGAGCAGGAAGAGGGTCTGGATCGACTCCCAGACGGAAGAAGAGATCCTGCGGGGGATCCGGGAGGCGAAGGACCTCTCAGAATATGACAACCTGTCTGCATCGGCTTATCTGCGTGCGAAAGAGGATTACCTGATGGGTATCAATTTCTCACGGCTCCTCTCACTGAAATACGCCAACAGCATCTGTAATTATCTGCGGACAGGTTACCAGGCGATCTCTGTGGGCAGGGTCATGACCTGTGTGCTGGGGATGGTGGTCCGGCGTGAGAGGGAGATCCGTGCGTTTGTGAAGACGCCCTTTTACCGTATCATAGCAGACTTTGGGCTGCCTTCAGGACATTTTGAGGGAGAGTGGCGGGCAGTGGAAGGGAGTCCCCATTATCAGTCCCCCAAGCTCTATAAAGAAAACGGCTGGAAAGAGAAAGAAGACGCCCAGGCTCTGATCGATCATCTGAGCCAGGAGCCGCCTGTACAAGGCGTCGTCCAGAAAGCGGAGAGGAAAAAAGAGAAGAAAAACCCGCCTCTTCTGTTCAATCTGGCGGAGCTCCAGAATGTCTGTTCCAAACTCTTCAAGATCAGCCCCGACGAGACGCTGCGGGTGGTGCAGGAACTCTATGAGAAGAAATTAGTCACCTATCCCAGGACGGACGCCCGGGTGCTGTCTACAGCCGCGACGAAAGAGATACGCAGGAATCTGTCCGGTCTGTGCCGTTACCAGGTCTGCGCAGGTGCCGCGGCCCACATCCTGGAAGAGGGATCCTACACATCCATCGCAAAGAGCAGGTATGTCAATGATAAAAAGATCACCGATCACTATGCCATCATCCCCACCGGCCAGGGGCTGGGACTCTTACCGAAGTTAAAAGGTGTCTCCCAGAACGTATATGAGATCATCGTCCGCCGTTTCCTGAGCATCTTTTATCCCCCGGCGGTGTATCAAAAGGTAAATATCGAGACTAAGATAAAAGAGGAGAGCTTTTTTGCAGGGTTTAAAGTCCTTCTGGAAGAAGGGTATCTCAAGATCGCGTCCGCCTCTTTCGCGAAAAAGAAAATAGAAGAAAAGAAAGAGGATCCGAAAGAAGGGGAGGAGGCTGTCTGTGGTGCCAAGATGCTGCAGGCATTGCAGGGTCTGCGCAAAGGGAGCTGCCTTCCTGTGGAGGGGCTTTCCATCAAGGAAGGGGAGACGGCGCCGCCCAAGCGTTATAATTCCGGTACGATGATCCTTGCCATGGAGAACGCAGGGCAGCTGATCGAGGATGAAGAACTGCGCGCCCAGATCAAGGGCAGCGGCATCGGCACCAGCGCCACCCGTGCGGAGATCCTGAAAAAGCTGGTAAATATCAGATATCTGGCGCTGAATGCGAAGACCCAGGTGATCACGCCCACGCTCTTCGGGGAGATGGTCTATGATGTGGTCAACAACTCTATCCGCCCCCTGCTGAACCCTGAGCTGACAGCCAGCTGGGAAAAAGGGCTCACTTATGTGGCCGAGGGACAGATCACGCCGGAGGAGTACATGCAGAAGCTGGAACATTTCATACGCCGTCACACCCAGGTGGTCATGAACTTAAATAATCAATATGCCCTGCGCAGCTTTTACGATGCGGCGGCAGAAAATCATAAAGGAGCGAAATGATATGGAAGAATATACGATCGTAAATCTCTTGGA